>JADGGM010000367.1 GCA_019689955.1 Gemmatimonadaceae bacterium | reverse complement strand
GATCCCCGGGGGCGCGGGGGCGTGGCTCAACTGGATCGCGGGGATCGTGGCGGTGTATGGGGCGCTGTTCGGTGTGGGGAAGATCATCTTCGGGTACCTGGGGAATGGGCTCGCCCTCCTCGCCGTCGCCCTCGTTGCCTTCCTCTGGATCGCCCGGTCGTTCCGGGAAGAACCCCCGGTGCCGAGCGCCCTGCCGGGCGCCCCGGAGCAAGGGCCCGAGCCCTCCGGCGCCGTTCTTGAAACACTTCGGTAGACTCGCTATAGTTCGTCGTAGCTGGGGGTTAGTCCCCCGCCACTTCCAGAGAGGTCCCTCATGAGCACGACTCAGCAACCAGCGCTCGCAATCACGGTCACCCCGACGGCCTGCGCCGAGGTCAAGCGGTTCATGGAGCAGGAAGGGGTCACGGAGGCGCAGGGAGGGCTCCGCGTGAGCGTCCAGCCCGGCGGCTGTAGTGGCTTCCGCTACGGCCTCCTCATCGAGGAGCAGAGCGCAGAGGACGACCTGATCGTCGAGCAGGACGGGTTCAAGGTCTTCGTCGACCCGTTCTCGGCCCAGTACCTCAACGGCGTGACGATCGACTACGTCTCCTCCATGCAGGGCTCGGGCTTCACCTTCAAGAATCCGAACGCGACCGGCGGCTGCGGCTGCGGCAGCTCCTTCACCGTCTGATCCTTGTCTAGCTCGACGGATTCCGCCCCCCTCGCGGGGGGCGAACCCGTGGTGGAAGCCCGCGTCCCGCTCGGTGATCGCGGGCTTTCTCGCATCAACGATCCGGCCTCGCCGGCCGGCGCGTGCTCCCCCTCCCTCTCTTCTCCCCTCGCTCCCGCTTCGATGCGCATCCGCACCGTGATCGTCGAGGATCACGACGACATCGGCCGCCTCGTCGCCGACCGCATCGCCGAGCTCATTCGGCAGCGGAACGAGGCCGGACGCCCGACCGTCCTCGGCCTCGCCACCGGCTCCACGCCCATCGGCGTGTACCGCGAGCTCATCCGGCGCCACACCGAGGAGGGGCTGAGCTTCGCCCGCGTGGTGACGTTCAACCTCGACGAGTACTACCCGATGGACCCGAAGAGCATCCACTCCTACCACCGCTTCATGTGGGAGAACCTCTTCTCGGCCATCGACATCGACCCCGCCAACGTCCACATCCCCCGCGGCGACATCCCCCGCGAGGCCATCGCCGCGGAAGCGCGCGCGTACGAGGACGCTATCCGCGCCGCCGGCGGGATCGACATCCAGATCCTCGGGATCGGGAAGACCGGGCACATCGGCTTCAACGAGCCCGGCTCGGGGATCGACAGCCGCACGCGCGTCGTCACCCTCGACCTCGTCACGCGCAAGGATGCCGCGGCCGACTTCTTCGGGGAGGAGAACGTCCCGCGCGAGGCGATCACCATGGGGATCGCGACGATCCTCGAGGCGCGCGAGATCCTCATCCTCGCCACCGGGGAGCACAAGGCCGACATCGTCCACCGCGCCGTGGAGGGAGAGGTCGACCACGAGGTCCCGGCGACCTTCCTGCAGCGGCACCCGAACACCACGTTCTACGTGGACCGCGCCGCCGCCGCGCTCCTCACGCCGGTCGCCACGCCGTGGCTGGTCGACGAGGTGCAGTGGACCGACTCGCTCGCCATCCGCGCCGTCACCTGGCTCGCGCACCGGTGCGGCAAGGCGGTGCTCAAGCTCACGCAGCGCGACTACGCCGAGTACCGGCTGTCGTCGCTCCCCGCGCACTACGGGTCCGTGGGGGCGCTCAACGGGATGGTGTTCAACGCCCTCGGCGCCAAGATCCGCGGGCGCTCCAAGCTCCCCAAGGGGAAGCGCATCATCTGCTTCTCCCCGCATCCGGACGACGACGTGATCTCCATGGGGGGGATCCTCCACAAGCTCGTGGAGAACGGGAACGAGATCATCGTCGCGTACATGACGAGCGGCAACATCGCCGTCTTCGACCACGACGTGCGGCGCTACGTCGACTTCCTCCACCGCATGGCGCGCGAGGGATACATCGCGCCCGCGCCCGCGGCGGGGCTCATCGCCAAGGTCACGGAGTTCCTCGCGCACAAGGAGCCCGGACAGGTCGACATCCCCGAGGTGCAGGACCTCAAGCGCATGATCCGCGAGTCCGAGGCGGTGAGCGGGATCGAGGTGCTCGGCCTCACGGCGAGCGCTGCGCGGTTCCTCAACCTCCCGTTCTACCGCACCGGCACCGTGCGCAAGGACCCGATCGGCCCGGCCGACGTGGCGATCGTCCGCGCGCTGCTCGAGCAGGTCCAGCCGCATCTCATCTTCGTGGCCGGCGACCTCTCCGACCCGCACGGCACGCACCGCATGTGCAAGGAAGCCATCGACCGCGCGATCGAGGAGCTCTATGGCAAGAGCGCGCGCGATGAGAACCAGAGCTCCGGGTGCCCGCAGCGCCCCGAGATCTGGCTGTATCGCGGCGCGTGGCAGGAGTGGCCGGTCACCGAGGCGACGTGGCTCGTGCCGCTGTCGCAGGAGGAGTTGCGCCTCAAGATCCAGGCGATCTTCAAGCACCAATCGCAGAAGGACACCGCCCCCTTCCCCGGGCAGGACGAGCGCGAGTTCTGGCAGCGGGTGGAGGCGCGGAACAAGGGCACCGCGGCCGAACTGGACCGGCTCGGGCTCGCCGAATACTTCGCCATGGAGGCCTACGTTGTCGAGTAGCCGCTGCTGATGGCAGGGCGCATCACGCTGCTCGACGTCGTCGTGCTCCTCGCCTACCTGGGCGGGACGACGGCGCTCGGCATCTGGGTGGGGCGCCGCCAGCGCGACGCGAAGGACTACTTCGTCGCCAGCCGAGCGATCCCGTGGTGGGTGGTGCTCTTCTCCGTCGTGGCCACGGAGACGAGCGCCCTCACCTTCATCGGCGCGCCGAGCTTCTCGTACATCGGGGACTTCGGGTTCCTGCAGATCGTGGCCGGGTACATCGTCGGCCGCGTCGTCGTCGCGTACACGTTGCTGCCGCGCTACTACGACGGCGAGCTGGTGACCGCGTACGCGATGCTCGAGCGGCGCTTCGGCCTCGCCACGCGCCGCGTCGCCTCCATCGTCTTCATGGTGACGCGCGGCCTCGCCGACTCCGTGCGCATCTTCGCCACCGCGATCCCGATCGCGATCATCGTCGAGTCGGTGATGCCGCGGCGCCAGGCGATGCCGGTGGCGGTGCTCATCCTCGGGCTCCTCACCGTGGTGTACACGTACCGCGGCGGGATGAAGGCAGTGGTGTGGACCGAGCTGCTCCAGGCCGCGATCTACGTGAGCGGCGGGGTCGTCGCGATCGTCCTCATCGCGCACGTGGCGCCCGGCGGGTGGTCGGCGATCCTCGACCGCGCGTCGGCCGCCGGGAAGCTGCGCCTCATCGATCCGTACATCGGGATCGATCGGCCGAACACCCTGCTCGCCGGGGTCCTCGGGGGCGCGTTCCTCTCCATGGCCTCGCACGGTGCGGATCAGCTCATCGTCCAGCGCCTCCTCTCCGCCCGCAGCCTCAAGGACGCGCAGCGGGCGATCATCGGGAGCGGGTTCGCGGTGTTCGCGCAGTTCGCGCTCTTCCTGGTGATCGGCGTGGGGCTCTGGGCCGTGTACGCCGGGCGGACGTTCGCGACGCCGGACGAGATCTTCCCGACCTTCATCCTCGAGCACATGCCGCCGGGGCTCCTGGGGCTCGTGCTCGCCGCGGTGGTCGCGGCCACGATGAGCACCCATTCCGGGGCGATCAACTCCCTCGCGGCGTCGACGACGCACGACATCTACCTCCCGCTCACCAAGCGCCGCGCCGACGATCCCCGCACGCTGCGCGCGGGGAAGCTGTTCGCGCTCCTCTGGGGGATCGCGCTCACGGCGGGGGCGCTGATGTTCCGCGAGCAGGGGACCCCGGTCGTGGTGGTGGCGCTCAGCATCGCGTCGTTCACCTACGGCGGGCTGCTCGGCGGCTTCTTTCTCGGTATCTTGTGGAAGCGCGCGATCCAGCGTGATGCGATCCTCGGGATGAGCGTGGGGATCGGGGTGATGGCGTTCATCGTGTTCGCGAAGCAGATCGCGCAGGCGGTGCCGGCGCTGGCCGAGCTCCTCGGCCCGCTGGCGCGCGTGGCGTGGCCCTGGTACGTGTTGATCGGGACGGCGATCACCCTCGCCGTCGGCATTCTTTCCTCGTACACCCACCCCGCCCCGGCGCGGGGGGCTGAGCATACATGACGGCGATCGTTGTCGGAGTCGATGGCGGCGGGTCGAAGACCCGCGCAGTGGTGGC
>JADGGM010000366.1 GCA_019689955.1 Gemmatimonadaceae bacterium | reverse complement strand
GCTCCACCCCCGCCGCCGCTCCCGCCCACCGGCGTGGTCGAAGCGCTCAACCCGAGCCCCGCCGGCATGCTCGGGACCATCCGTGATCGCGGCGACGCGAACCAGCGCGCCATCCTCGAGTCGGGAGCGCTCGCGACCATCTTCATCAAGGTCTTCGTGCCATGACCTCGCATCGCCCTCGCCGCATCACCCCCAGCACGTGCGCGCTCGCGGCGGTGCTCGCCCTGGGCGCCGTCGCGCCGCGTGCGGCCGCGCAGGCCGACATCCCACTCGACGGACGGGCGACGTGGGGGTGGCGCGTCGGACCGATGTTCGAGCACTGGAGCTTCGGCTGCTGCAGCGATTCCTCCGTCGGCGGGAGCGTGAAGACGGCGAGCGAATGGAGCGTCCCCGTCGTCGCGCTCGTCCCGATCGGGCGCAACGTGACGATCGACGCCTACGCGGCCTGGATGCGCGGCACGGTGACGCGGCGCGACGCGTCCGCGGGTTCGCCGCAAACCCTGCAGGTCTCCGGGCTCACCGACACCAAGCTGCGCGCGAGCGTGCGCCTGGGGGGCGACGCGTTCCTCGCCACCTTCGGCGTGTCGCTCCCCACGGGGAAGACGAGCCTCGACGCGGAGGAGCTCGCGGCGCTCCAGGTGATCGGCGCGCCGGCACTCCGCATGCAGACCCCGGTGCTCGGCACCGGGTGGGGCGGGACGAGTGGGCTCGTGTACACCAGGCGCATCGGAGCCTGGTCGTGGGGGATCGGCGGCTCATATGAGTACCGCGGGAAGTACTCCCCCGCGCAGGCCGCATCGCTCGGCCTCGGGAGCGGCGACCTGGAGCTCCACCCCGGGCAAGCGTTCCGCCTATCGCTCGGCGCCGACGGCCTCGTCGGGCAGAGCGCGATGTCGATGAGCGCGTCCTCGACGTTCTTCACGCACGACCAGGTGACCCTCTCCGCGGGCGGCCCCGTGGCCGATCGCGTGACGCTCGGCCCCATGTTCACCGGCGAGTGGCAGCTCCGTGCGGCGTCGTCGCTCTTCCGCGAGCTGAACGTCTACCTCTTCGATCGCTACCGCACGAAGTACAGCCGCGGCGGCGCGAAGGTCGATGGCACCGACGGGAACGAGCTGGAGCTGGGTGCACGCGGGCTCGTCCCCCTCTCCCCCACGCTCGCCCTCGTGACCGGCGCGCGCGCGCGTCACTACTCCGGGCTCTCCATCGACAACACGCTCGCCACCGCCGCCTCGGCGAGCGGCGGGATCCAGGTGGGGCTCGCGTGGACCACGGGCACGATGGTCGTGAGCCCCGTGGTGGGCGGAGAGATCGGCCGGATCAAGACGGGGAACGCATCACTCTCGACGCACAAGCTCGAGGCCATGTTCACCATCAGCCCTCGTTGATCGCGTGGATACCGCGGACTTCCTCAAGACCGTTCCGCTCCTGAGCGGGCTCGATGCCACCGAGATTCAGCGCTTCGCCGAGCTGACGCGCGAACGTACCTACCCGCGCGGGAGCGTCATCCTGTTCGAGGACGACCCCGGCGACTCCCTCTTCATCGTGAAGCGCGGGCGCGCGAAGGTGGTGCTCATCGGCGAGGATGGACGCGAGGTCATCCTCGGCCTGCTCGGCGTCGGCGATCACTTCGGCGAGCTGTCGCTCATCGACGGGCACCCGCGCTCCGCGCACGTGATCGCGATGGAAGACGCGCAGCTCATCGTGCTGCGCCGCGAGGACTTTCGGCGGCGCGTGCAGGAGTCGCCCACCGTCGCGTGGGCGCTGCTCGTCGAGATCTCGCGCCGGCTACGGCGCGCGGACGACCAGATCGGGAGCCTCGTGTTGCTCGACGTGGACGGGCGCATCGCGCGGCTCCTGCTCGACGCCGCCGCGGAGAGCGGCGGCCCCACCATCGAGAAGCGGCTGACGCACCAGACCATCGCGCAGATGATCGGTGCGAGCCGGGAGACCGTGTCGCGAGCGATGCGGGTGTTTCAGGACCGCGGCCTCATCAGCGTGAACCGCCGGCAGATCTCGATCGCCGATCGCGCGGGATTGGAACGTCTTGCGCAGGTCAGGGTGTGACGGGGGTCACGGTGTCCCCCCCCGCCGCCCTGCGACTATTCGTGGACCACGCTCGAGGCGGCGCGATACACTCCCATGAGGCACGGCACGATTTGCCATGAGCCTGAGGCTTCGGTTCTGGGGCACGCGGGGATCGATCCCCACGCCCGGAGCGGCGACGGTGCGTTACGGCGGGAATACACCATGCGTCGAAATCCGGACGCCGAGCGGCGCGCTGGTGATTCTCGATGCGGGGACAGGGATTCGGGAGCTGGGGCGCGCGCTGGTCGCGGACGCCAACGGCACGCCGATCTCCGGTGACATCTTCCTGACCCACGCGCACTGGGACCACATCCAGGGGCTGCCGTTCTTCGCGCCGATCTTTCAGCGCGGAAATCACTTTCGGATCTGGAGCGCGTCCCCCGTAGCGTTGCACGTGGACCGCGTGGTGCGCGAGCAGATGTCGTCGATGGTGTTCCCGGTCGCGTTCGACGCGCTCGGCGCGACGGTGGAGTTCCGCGCGCTCGCCGGTACGCACGAGGGGATTGACTACACGGTGCGCGGACTGCCGGTGCGGCACCCCGGCGGCGCGCTCGGATACAGGATCGAATCGCGCGAGGGGTGCGGGGGCGGGCTGGTCTACATCTCGGACAACGAGTTGGGCGACGCGCCGAGCTACGAGGCGCGTGACGGGTGGCGCGACGAGCTGGTGGCGTTCGCGCGCGGCGCGTCGGTGCTGGTGCACGACACGATGTACACGGTCGAGGAGTACGACCGGCATCGCGGGTGGGGGCATTCCCACTATCGCGATGCGCTGGACCTCGCGCTCGACGCGGGGGTTGGACGGCTGGTGCTGTTCCATCACAATCCGGAGCGGACGGACGATGAGATCGATCGTCGGCTCGCGGAGTGTCGCGCGGCGGTCGCCGAGCGCGGCGCGCGGCTGGAGATCCTGGCCGCGTCGGAAGGACTCACGTTGACCATCTAGGCTCCGAGGAGGAGACCATGTCCCACGTCAAGGCTTGGCTCGCCGTCGCCGCGGTCGCGGTGTCGGGTGCCGTGCACTCCGTGCGGGCGCAGAGCGATGAGCGCCCGACGGTGGCCGTGATGTATTTCACCAACGGGGCGATCGGGAAGGCGCACGACGACCTGCAGCCGCTGAGCGCCGGGATCGCCGATCTGCTCATCACCGAGCTGGCGGGCAATCCCGGGATTCGCGTGATCGAGCGCGACAACCTGAAGAAGTTGATGGACGAGCAGAACCTGAGCGCCACCGACCGCGTGGACAAGGAGACGGCGGTGCGCCTGGGCAAGATCCTCGGCGTGCATCACATGATCTTCGGCGGCTTCGTCACCGATGCGCGCGGCACGATGCGGCTCGATGCCCGCGCGGTCGACGTCGAGACCTCGGCCATCGAGCACGTGGAGACCGTGCAGGGGAAGCAGGACGACCTCATGGCGCTCATCAACGACCTGGCGGCGAAGCTGAACAGCGGGATGAAGCTCCCCCCGATGCCCAAAGCCGTGCGCGAGGCGAGCGCCGCGCAGGCGAAGAAAGTCCCGTTCCAGGCGACGATGCTCTATTCGCGCGCGCTCGCCGCGAAGGACAGCGGGCACCCGGACGAGGCGGTGGAGCTGCTCCAGAAGTCGCTCGCGCAGTTCCCCGACTACGCGCCGGCGCAGCGAGAGCTGGACAAGCTGAAGGGGGGCAAAACGGGGGAGTAGCCCACCCCCTACAGCGATCACCGCGACGGCGTGAGTGACCACCGGTCCTCACGCCGTCGTCTTGTCCGGTGCGGCCGTGGTGCGTACATTCGTCGCCCCCGCGGCATTCGGCTTCCCCTTCCCTTATCCCCCGTGCGACCCATCACCACACGTACGATCGCCTGCGTCGTAGCCGTCGTCGTCGGTGCTGCTCCCCTCACTGCCGCCTCGCCGGCAGCGAATGGTGATACGCCGTGCACGCCGCCCAAGAGCTTCGCGACCAACTGGCAGGGGGCGACGGC
The DNA here is from genome assembly GCA_019689955.1 of Gemmatimonadaceae bacterium. GTDB lineage: Bacteria > Gemmatimonadota > Gemmatimonadetes > Gemmatimonadales > Gemmatimonadaceae > JADGGM01. Next base: position 229 of record JADGGM010000366.1, on the reverse strand, counting down.
CGACGGGGTCACGTTCCAGGTTCCCAAGGGGTTCCATCTCGCCGGCCACACCTTCACATCGGGGCGCCGCTCGATCAGCGCGGCGCTCAACATGCGCTCCCCCGTCATCCTGACGCAAGGCGCGTTCACGGCGGTGAGCCAATGTCGCGCGGTGATCGCGAACCGGCCGGTGCTCATCACGACGTACCGCGGGACGTATGAGGACGAGGCGATGGCGCCGTCGGGACTC
>JADGGM010000365.1 GCA_019689955.1 Gemmatimonadaceae bacterium | reverse complement strand
GCCCTCCTGGACGCGGCCCGCGCCCGCGCCCTCCCCACGCTCGCCATCTGCCGAGGGATCCAGGTGCTCAACGTCGCCCTCGGGGGCTCGCTGATCCAGGACATCCCGAGCGAACGCCCGAGCGCGATCGACCACGACCCGCCACGGGCGCGCAGCGAACGGGTACACGAGGTGGAGATCGAGCCGGGCTCGCGCCTCGCCGAGGCGCTCGGCGGGACGCGCCTGCGGGTGAACTCCTTCCACCACCAGGCGGTGGACCGCGTCGCCGAGGGGCTCCGCGTCACCGCCTGGTCCCCCGACGGGATCATCGAAGGGGTGGAATGGGAGGGCGCCGAATGGTGGGCGGTCGGCGTGCAGTGGCACCCGGAGGAGCTCGACGGGGCCGACGCCGGGCTGTTCGCCGCGCTCGTGCGCGCCGCTAGCTCACCCACCTCCACCGCGCCTCATCGCGCACCTGCCGCATGAGGCGCTCGGGCGAGCTGTGCTGCGGGAAGAGGAGCGAGTCGCTCACGCTGTTGAGCGCGACGCGCACCACCGCGAACCGCTCGGCCACCTCGCGAAAGAGCCCGTCCAGCCCGTGCTCCTGCGCCAGCCGGTGGTCCGCGGCGAGCTGGAAGCCGCGGCGCCCCATGTCCTCGTAGTACTCGAGGTCCGGCCCGCCGCGCCGCCAGCGGCGGTGCTCGATCCAGTCGGGGAAGAGCCCGCTCAGCCAGAGCGCGTAGTTCCCGAGATGCTGCCGCACGAGGAAGTTCCGCCGCGCATCGGGGCCGTCCACGTCCTCGAGGAGCCCGGCGAGCGTGTCGTACGTCTGGTCGTCGCTCTCCGCGATGCGGCGCGCCCCGTCGCGCATCCCGAAGTGGAGGAGGATCGCCGCCACGTAGTCCGCGAGCGCGCGGTCCCCTTCCCCGGCATTGCGCAGCGCCTGCCGCACGACGACGTAGCAGAAGAGCGGGAGCGACGTGCGCATCCCGAGCGCCGACTCGAGCAGCGCCGGGAGCAACCGCGGATCATCGAGCAGCGCGTCGATGCCCCGGTCGCGGAGCGCGGCCTCCCCGGCCTCGAGCTCCGCCGGCGACCCGCGCGCGATGAGATGGAGCGCCAGTTGGGCATCGTCACGTGAGAGCGACGCACGAACGTTACCGAGAATCATCTCGCACCCTCCGTCGGGTCTCGTCCGTCTACATACCCCGCACATACACCCCGCGTGCCACGTGGACCGATGCACGCGAGGAGCCGTTGTGAGAGTGACGATCGCTCCCGGCGCAGGCAAACTGCCCGGCACTCGCCGCGCGAGAGTGCTAACCGCGCGCGCAACCCCGTGCGCGTGCCCGGTTTGCCTTTCCCGCCAGGTGTGGTCAATTTTCCGCAGGTGGCGCTCGCGCCCCCGCGCCGGAACCGCGGGTCCAGGGGGCGGTATTACCCGAGAGACGATATGCTCTACATCTGCATCCCAGCGTACGATGAGGCGCCCACCATCGGGCTCGTGCTCTGGCGCATCCGCAAGGTGTTCGAGGAGTACCCGCGCGAGTACGAGATCCTGGTCCTCGACGACGGCAGCTCCGACGCCACGGCGGAGACGCTGAAGCCGTACACGCAGGTGCTTCCGCTCACCGTGCTCCGGCACGAGGCGCACCGGGGATACGCCGCCGCGCTCGACACGTTGGCGCGCGCGGCGTCCAAGCGGACGCGCTACCCGCGCCGGGATGCCATGGTCCTGATGCAAGGGGATTTCACCGATCAGCCGGAGCACCTCCCCGAGCTGGTCAAGCGGTTCGAGGGGGGCGCGGACCTCGTGGTCGCCGAGCGCCCCGCGCCGCCGAAGAGCGCGCCGCTCCCCGTGCGCCGGCTCCGCCGCGTGGCGCCGTGGCTCCTCCGGCCGTTCCTGCGCGTCCCCGGGGTCGCCGATCCGTTCGGTACGTTTCGCCTCTTCCGGATCGCGGTGGTCCGCGATCTGATCAAAGCTGCCGGCGATGAGCCGATCGTCCGGTGGAGCGGCTGGGCCGCGAACGTCGAGCTGCTCGTTCGCGCCGCGGCCCACAGCCGCCGCATGGAGACCGTCCCGCTCGAGCCGCGCTACGACCTTCGTCCGCGCGCCTCACGGGTGCGTCCGCTCGCGGACGCCATGGACATGTACCGATTCGGTCGGGCCATGCGCGCCCGCCGTGTCACAACCGCGACGACCTAATGATCGCTGGGCTCAACACCATCGTGACGGCCGCGGTGCTCCTCTCGGCGGCCGCCGTCGCCCCGGCACGCGCGCAGAGCCAGGATAGCCACTCGTCGCCCCCGCCGGCCGGCACGCCGCAGCGCGGGCGCACGACCCCGCTCCCCTTCGGCGTCGGCGAACAGCTCGACTATCTCGTCGCCGTCGGCGGCGCGCGTGTGGGCACGGGGAAGATGCACGTCATCGAGCTCGACACCGTGCGCGGCCATACCACGTTCCACTCCCAGTTCACCGTGCAGGGCGGCTTCCTGATGTTCAAGGTGAACGACGTGATGGAGACGTGGTTCGACACCACGAGCCTCTCGTCGCTCCGCTTCGTGCAGAACATCCACGAGGTCAGCTACAAGACGAAACGGGCGTACGAGATCTACCCGAACCGCGCCACGTACCAGCAGGAAGGCGACACGGTCAAGGCGAGCGTCCCCGCGCCGCTCGACGATGCCGCGTTCCTCTACTTCGTCCGCACCGTGCCGCTCGAGGTGGGGAAGACGTACACCTTCCAGCGCTACTTCCGCCCCGACCGCAACCCGGTCATCGTGAAGGTGCTGCGGCGCGAACGCGTGAAGGTGCCCGCGGGCACCTTCAACACGATCGTGATCCAGCCGATCATCAAGTCGCAGGGGATCTTCGCCGAGGGAGGCGAAGCGCAGATGTGGCTCACCGACGACGACCGGCGCATGATGGTGCAGTTCAAGGCCAAGGTGCCGTACCTCAAGACCCTCGACCTCTACCTCCAATCGTACCAGCCGCCGACGAACGGCCCCGCCAGCAAGCCGTGACTCATCACGACGCCGACCTCTCGGCCGTCCGCACGGTCCCGATCGCGCGGCGTCCGAACAAGGTGCGCGCCGAGGAGTTCGCCGCCCCGCCAGGGGCGGACCGCTCCTTCGGCGCGTTCTTGCGCGCCCTCCCCGACGTCCTCGTGGCGCGCGACTTCCTCGCCGTGGTCGATGCCATCGCCGCCGCCGCGGGCACGCGGGGCGTCGTCGTGATGGTCGGCGGCCACGTGGTGAAGACGGGGCTCGCCCCGATCCTCATCGACCTCATGCGCCGCAAGGTCATCACCCACCTCGCGATGAACGGCTCCGCGGCGATCCACGACTACGAGATCGCCCGCTGGGGAGGGACCTCCGAGGACGTGGCCGCCGGGCTCCGCGACGGCACCTTCGGGATGGCCGAGGAGACGGGGCGTGGGATGAACGAGGCGTTCGTGCGCGGCCAGCGCGAGGGGTGGGGGATGGGGGAGTCGCTCGCCCACGCGCTCGAGGAGGAACGGGCGCTGGCCCACCCGGAGCTTTCCCTCGTGCTCAACGCCTACCGGCTGGACGTGCCGGTCACGGTCCACGCGGCGCTCGGCGCGGAGATCATCCACCAGCACCCCGCAGCGAGCGGCGCCGCGATCGGGGACACGAGCCACCGCGACTTCCGCCGCCTCGCCGGCTCCCTCCCGGCGCTCCACGACGGGGGCGTCGTGCTCAACCTCGGCAGCGCGGTGATCCTCCCCGAGGTCTTCCTCAAGGCGCTCACCATCGCGCGGAACCTCAACGACGGGCGCCCCACGGGGTTCACCTCGTGCGACATGGACATGCTGCGGCACTATCGGCCACGAATGAACGTGGTGCAGCGCCCCACGCAGGGGAGCGGAAAGGGGTACGAGATCACCGGGCACCACGAGCTGATGGTGCCGCTGCTGGCGTGGAGCGTGATCGAACGGCTGGAGGGACGCCAGACTTAGCTGGTGAACTTCTCCCGGAGCCGGCGCGCGGTCTCAGGGCTCACGATGCGGATGACCAGGTAGATCACCGCGCCGATGATCGCGATCTTGCAGGCCAGGATGAACAGCCAGACCATGAGCCCCACGAGCCAGCCGAAGATCCCGAACACGAACTTCAGTGCGATGAGCCCCAGGATCGCGAGGACGCCGACGGCAAAGACGGTGCGAAGCATATCGAAAATCTCCACGCGGGTGCGCAACACCACGGATTCTGCGTACCGTACGCACGAGGCGGAAGGAGGGTTTCAGCCATGAGCGCGCGGGGCGCAGGGGGCGACGTGGTGATCGTCGGGGGC
>JADGGM010000364.1 GCA_019689955.1 Gemmatimonadaceae bacterium | reverse complement strand
GTACGGAACGCCGAGGTCGCGCGCGAGGGAGCGGGCGGGGGTCGCCGGGTGGTCGCGGTCGCCGAAGGCGTCGACGGAGCGGACGAGGTACCCGGCGCGCACTGCCGATTCGGCGATGGCGCGGGTGGACACCCCGGCGACGATGACGACGCCGGCAGCGGTGCTACGAGAGTCCGAGGCGCCGGCGGGCGGCATCGGGGGAGATGACGTAGAGGTGATCGAAGACGGTTCCCCCGGCCTCGCGAATGCCGAGGATGGTCGTCAGCGGCTCGTGGGCACCGCCGGCGAGGCCGTCGGCGATGAGGGCGGCGCCCTGCGCGGCTTCCTTGGACACGGCGGCGAAGCCGTCGAGACGTCGCACGGGACCGAATGGGCTCAGGCGAAGGTGCAGCTCGCGGGCGACGCTCTCGATGTGCGTCATCCGCCCGGAGAGGACGATCTCGTGCGGGTGCGGGACGGCGACGTGCAGCGCGGCGACGGCTTTGACGGCGCTCTCCATGAACGCGTCCCACGCGAGCTGCGCGCGCACGGAACGTCGCTCGGCGAAGCGCTCGGGAGAGGCGTTCTCGCTCTCGACGATGTTGGCGACGCCGCCCTGGAAGAGGAGCCCCTTCGACACGCCGCCGGCGAGGAACGCGACCTCGCCGTCGAGCGCTCCGGCGGCGCGCATCCCGAGCGGGCCCGCGCTCCCACCGATCCCGTCGACGATCCGCCCATCGCGCACGGCGAGGCCCGCACTGAACGCGCCGCCGAGCTCGAGGAGGATGAGCGAGACGTCGCCGAGCGCGCACCCGCGGCGCACGGCCTGCGCGTGGATGGCGAGCGCCGCGGCGCACACCTTGTCCGCGGTCCCCATGTCGACGCGGTTCACCTTGCGGTACGCCGGTACGGACGCGAGGTGCACGACGCCCGGCGTGAACACCACCGGGAGGTTCGCGGCGGCGAGCGCGCGGGCGAGGGTACGCAAGCCGCCGATCCCGCCGGACTCGCCGACCGGGGCGAGATAGGCGAGGCGGAGGAGCTCGTCGCTGACGTCGGCGACGGGGGTGAGCGGGAGGCCGTACCCGGACGGGCCGGCGATCAACGCCGGCTCCGCCTCCTCGAGGAGCGCGACGAAGGTGGCGGGGTCGGCGAGGGCGTCGGCGGTCGGGATGGTGCGGTCGAGGAAGACATCGCCGTCATCCAAGCCGCAGAGGTCGATGCTGACGGTGCCGGGGTCGATGCCGATGACGCGCATTCACGCTCCGATCTCCTGCGCCACTTCGGCGATGGTCTCCGCGTCGAGCACGAGATCGTTGCGCTCGAAGAGGCGCGCGATGCACGCCTTGTGCACTTTCATCTTGAAGCCGCCGACGCCAATGGCGCCGAAGGTCGTCACGCCGTCGCGGGTGGCGGCGTTGTCGGCGACCTCGATCCCCTCGATGCCGAGCGGTGGGACGACGTTGAGATCGCAGGCGACGAGGAGCCCCTCGCGCCCGGCCCACGCGGCGCGCGGCACGAGGAGCACGCCGGCCGGGCCCGCGTTGAGGAGCACCTGCGGGCGCGTCTGGTCGAGCACCTGCGCCGCCTCGCTGTGGTCGCGCATCGTCGCGCAGCGCACCTGCCCGCCGAAGCGGGTCATGATCGCCTGGGCGACGCGCGCGCCGTCGTCGACCTTGCGCGAGGTGATGGTCACGTCCGCGCCGGCTTTGGCGAAGAGCCCCGCGGCGCGCATCCCCACCGGTCCGGTCCCCGCGGTCACAGTGATGCGCGCGCCGGCGACGCGCGCGCCGCGCGACTCGAGCGCGCGCGTGATTTTCACGACGGCGGCGCGGGGGGTGGTGTCCTAGCGGTTCGAGTCCAGCTTTATCGAGACGCGGAACGGGTCGAACACCGCGTTCCGTGCCGCGGCGAGGAGCTTCTCGCCCGCGGCCATGTCAGAGCCGCCGATGAAGACGGCGGTGTTCTTGAGGTCCTTGGGGCCGCGCGTGAAGATGCAGCCGTGGATCAGGTCGCGGACGTCGCTTTCCGTGACCCCTGCGCGGCTTATGATCGCGTCGACGCCGCTGTCGTGCGCGACGACGGCGTCGAAGACGCTGGCGAGGCGAGAGGAGTCGAGCTGCAAGAGGAGCTTTTTCATGGGTCGGGATGCGAGGGTCGCGAGCGATGCTGCGCCGAGAAGCAGTGCGCGGGGACGCCCGCCGGACGCCCCCGCGCAACAACCGTGCGCGGGACATCGCGCACGGTTCGACCGGGCCCGCCGCTCGCGTCAGCCTTCGGCCCCGCTGGCGAAGGGGTGGCGGGCCGTCTTGGCGCCGTTGATCACCTCGTCGATGCGGGGCTGGCCGCGCAGGGCCCGCTCGATCGCCTGCTTGGTCGCCTGATAGTTGTACTGGAAGATCTTCTTGTCGTCGGCGGCATCCCAGTGGATGAACACGCCCACGAGGAGGCAGTAGTCGTCGACCTTGTCGCGCGGGATCACGCCTTCTGAAACGGAGTCGACGACGGCGCGCGCGACAGCGGCCTGGGCCGGGCCGAACATCTGCACGGCCTGCTTCGCCCCCTTGATCGTGACCTTGTTGTAGAGGATCGTGTCGGGTTTCGCGGGAAGGTTCGGGGTCACCACCGCCAGCAGCGTAGTGAAGCCGTCTTTGTTGTTCGACAGGGCGTTGCAGAACGCCTGCCCGGCATGCCCCTGCTTGGACCCGATGATGAGATCGATGTGCGCGACCTCGTTCCCGTCACCGACCAGGGATTCGCCAATGAAGAAGTCCGCTGCCATGGTCGCCACCTCCGTACCATTATGTGGGTTCACATCACACACGCGAGCACGTGCCAACTTGCAAGATGCTGCGAGCGCACCGGGCTGCTACGCTCCGTCGTCGCACCGTGTCATCGTCGAGAGTAACCCTCATGGCCCCACGTGATGGGAGGGTGAGTATGAAGCGCTTTCCGGAAGGTGTCAAGCAGGGTGAGCGGTGACGGCGCGGTGCGCGCCCGGGGTTCCTCTCCCCCCGCCCTGCCGTGCAAGTTTCGAGGCATGCAGATACCGATCGAGACCTTTCGGCTGGCGAACGGGCTGTTCGTGACGCTCTCGGAGGATCACACGGCGCCGATCGTGGCGGTGAATCTCTGGTACCACGTGGGCTCGGCCAACGAGCGCGCGGGGCGCACGGGGTTCGCGCACCTGTTCGAGCACATGCTGTTCCAGGGCTCGGAGCACGTCGGGGCGAACGAACACTTCGAGCTCGTGCAGCGGGCCGGCGGGACGCTGAACGGGTCGACGTGGCTGGAGCGCACGAACTACTTCGAGACGGTCCCGTCGAACCAGTTGGCGCTCGCGCTCTGGCTGGAGGCGGATCGCATGGGGGCGCTCCTCCCCGCGATGACGCAGCAGAAGCTCGACACGCAGCGCGACGTGGTGAAGAACGAGCGGCGGTGGAGCGTGGACAACCAGCCGTACGGCACGTGGTGGGAACGGCTGCCGGCGCTGGCGTTCCCGCCGGAGCACCCGTTTCACCACTCGCTGATCGGCTCGATGGAGGACCTTTCCGCGGCGAGCCTGGACGATGTGGCGACGTTCTTCGCGACGTACTACACGCCGGACAACGCGGTGCTCTCGATCGCGGGAGACTTCGACCCGGCGGAGGCGCGGGCGCTGGTGGAGCGATACTTCGGGGCGATCCCGCGCGGGAACGGGCGGCCACCGCTCCCCGACATGCGCGTGCCGCCGCGGTTCGGCGAATGGCGGCGCGAGGTGGTGCCCGATGGGGTGATGGTGCCGCGGCTCTTCCTGGCGTTCCGGTCGCCGGTGTTCGGGAGCGAGGAGTACTACCCGGCGAGCGTGCTGGGGGCGATCCTCGGGATGGGAAAGGGGAGCCGTCTGCAACAACACCTGGTGCGCGAGCGTCACGTGGCGTCGGAGGCGACGGCGTTCACGTTCGACCTGGCCAAGGGGGCGGACCTCCTGGTGGCGGACGTCACGGCGCGCCCGGAGATCTCGGCGGACGCGCTGGAGGGTGAGGTGGCGCGGGAGGTGGATGCGCTGCACCGCGATGGGGTGACGGACGCGGAGGTGGAGCGCGCGGTGGCGCTCATCGAGACTTCGTTCGTGACGTCGATGCAGTCGGCGGGGGAGCGGGCGGACAAGCTGTCGATGTTCGCGACGTACTTCGGCGACCCGGGGCGGGTGAACCAGGAGATCGATCGATACCGCGCGGTGACGGCGGAGCGGGTGAGCGCGTTCGCGCGCGAGTACCTCGGGCCGGACAACCGGGCGAGCTTGCTCTACGTTCCTGCTGAGCCGGGCACGATGACCGGTGG
>JADGGM010000363.1 GCA_019689955.1 Gemmatimonadaceae bacterium | reverse complement strand
CTGCACGACCACGGAGTACAGCGTGGTATCCGTACCCACCACCACGGACTGAAGGAACGGCACCAGCGTCGAATCGTCCGAGCCGACGCCCTGAGCAGCGAACCGCCTGATCAGGAGCGTATCGCTCCGCCCCTGTGACTGCCCCACGGCCTGCTCGAAGAAGAAGTGCGAGGTGCTGTCGCTCATGTCCTCCCACCGGACGGTACCAGCGCCGTTGGCACTCCCCTCGGCGCGCCCGAACGGGGAATCCTGTCCGGGGGTCGGCGTCGTGGAGTACACGACGATCACGTCCCCGCACGGGGCGGGGCCGACGGCTGGCCCCTTGCACGTCGTAGCGAGGTATTGCGGGCGATCGCTGAAGTCGTACTGCGTGAGCTGCGCGATCGGCACACCGGCGGGCCCGATCGTGGACGAGACGCTGTAGGCCACGATGTTGGGCAGGGGGTACCGCATGAACTCCTGCCCGGTTTGAACGTTGATCTTGCTGATGGACGTCCCGCCCGAGTTGGCGACGAGGAGCGTGTCGCTCATCGTGCCGTCGCGGTCGAGCGGCCAGGCGGCGATCCCCCACGGGCGCGAGCCGGTGATGATCGGGGTCTTGAATGACGAGTCGGCGAGATCGAACACCTCGAGCTCGTTCCGCTCGATGTTGCTGAGGTAGAGGCGGTCGGTGTTCGGGTGGTAGAGCGCGTCGGCGATGGTGCCGCCGTTGGGCACGCCCCGCGTGAGGCCGGCCACCACGGTGACGGTGTCCATGCGCACGGTCACGTGATCATCCAGCAGCGCGTACTGGCGCCGGCCGCCGTTGTTCACGGCGAACGCGCTGACCGTCACGTCCTTCGGGAACGTGGCGATGTTCAGCTTCATCTGGAACGTGTGCAGCGCCGAGGTCAGGTTGCCGGTGATCTGGAACGAGTCAGCGGCGAAGAACGCGACCGGGTCGCTGGGGAGGTTCCGGACTTCGTAGCCGAGCCACCGGATCCCACTGAGATCGCTCGCCTTGACGTGCATCGTGTCGGTCACCTCGACGCGCGAGGTGATTCCGAAGTCGACGAGCGGAACGGTGTTCGACGGACCCGTCTGGAGCACGGGGATGCTCACCGGAGCGCCGAGGAACCGCCGCTTGAGCGAGTCCATGACGAACGGCGTGATCGTGAGCGTGCCGACGTTGGCGCCGACGAGGCTCAGGACGGTGTCGATCGACGTGGAATCGGAGAGGGGCGAGCTGAAGAGCACGGAATCGGTGACGGGCGACGCGAAGACGCCGCTCGCGATGTAGCCGATGGCCTTCACCTTGTTCGGGCTCTTTCCGCTGATCGAGACGGCGATCGAGAAGCCGACGACGGCGGTATCCAACGCGGTCGGGTTGGTGATGACGGCCACGGAGGGCGGCTGGTTCCCGGTCCCGACGTAGGCGGTGTCGGGCTTGGAGGTGTTGTGCGCGCCGTCCATCGCCTGGGCGACGACCATGACGGTCGTGCCGGGGGGTACGCTCGCGGGGACGCCCACGACGTACGGGATCGTGACGCTGGTGACCGCGGAGGTGAAGGTGGTATCAAAGGTGCCGCTGACCCCGGGCCCGGACACGGTGACCTGCACGTTGAGCAGGCCGAGGTTGTCGGTGGCGGTCACGTTGAACGCGATGGTGGTATCCGCCGGCGGCGTCGTGCCGGTGACGTCGACCACGGGGCGCGTCTGGTCCGTGAGGCCGCCGCCGGTGGCGGTTTGATCGGAGCACGCGAACGCCGCGAACGCGAGCGCGAGCGCCGCCACGTCACGCGCGCGAGCGCCGGGCTGCGGCACGCCGCCGCCCCCGGCCGAGGAGGAGATGCGCGCGAGGCGCGCCAGGATCCGCATCATATGAATGTGCTCGCTCTCTCGATCAGCGGTCGCCGTCGGACGGGCCGAGGCTCTCGCCCTCATCGATGATGTGGGGAGTGACGAGGATCAGCAGGTCGTTCTTGTCTTCCTGCGTACGCGTCTCGCCGAACAGCTTCCCGATCAGCGGGAGATCGACGAGCAGTGGGATACCGGTCTTCGACTGCGTCACCTGCGTCACGGTGAGCCCACCGATCACGGCGGTCTCGCCATCCCCGACCAGCAGCTCGTTGTCGGCGCGCTGCTTGAGGAAGGTGTACCCGAGGTCCGACGACGCCGCCTGGAGCTGCGAGCGCTCGGCGTGCAGCGTCATGAGGATCTTGCGGTTGTTCGTGATGTGCGGGGTGACCGAGAGAATGATACCGGTCTCCTTGAACTGCACGGTGGCGCGCGGCGCCTGCGTGCCGCTCTGGCTCAGCGACCCTACGTCCACGACGCGGATCGGGGTCTCCTCACCGGAGAGGAGCTCGGCCTTGCGGTTGTCGAGGGTGACGATGCTCGGCTCGGCCTGCACGTCGGCGAGGCGGACTTCCTGCAGCGCGTCGATGAACGCGGTGAGGTCGAACTTGCCGAGCGCGGTCGAGAAGATGAGCTGCAACGCGGGGTCGACGACGCGCTGCGTGGCGTTGGAGATCGCCGCGAGCGAGTTGCCGCCGAGATTGATCACCTGCGTGTTCTTGTCGAACGGATCCCCGGCCACGGCGTCGGGGACGCCGTCGCCGTTCAGGTCCACCGGCTTGAAGGTGCTGGGGTCGGGGCGCTGAACGAGCTTGTTGAAGAAGGTGCCGTTGTCGCCGAGATCGTAGCTGACGCCGATGTCCTCGATGTTGGTGCGGTTGACGAGGATGATCTTGGCCTTGATCGAGACCTGCGGGGTACGGACATCGAGGTCACGGACGTAGTTGGCGATGTCCTGGAGCCGCGACGACACGTCGGTGACGATGAGGCGATTGGTCGCCGAGTCGGCGGTCACGTCGCCGCGGACCTTGCACTCGGCCCCGGAGGGCTGGTTGCTCCCCGGCGCGGCGATGGGGCACTCCTTGGAGAGGAGCCCCTTGATCGTCGGGACGAGGGAGCTGGCCCGGGCGTAGTTGACGGAGATGATCTGCGTGGTGAGCGGCTCCGTCGCCTGCTGGGCCGCGATGTTCTGGTAGCTGTCGACGGAGATGATCCCGTCCTGGTCTTCCTTGGCTGCGAGCCCTTGCGACGCCAGGATCGCGCGGAGCGCCACGTCCCACGGTTGGTCGCGGACCTCCGCGGAGACCGTCCCCTGTACCCCCTTCCCGACCACGATCGTGCGGCCGGAGAAGACCGCGAACGCGGCGATCACGTCACGAATGTCGGCATCCTGATAGGTGACGGTGATCCGCGGCTGCGGCGACGAGGTCGAGAAGGGGTGCTCGGTCGCGCGCTCCATGGTGCGCTGCGAGGCGGTACGCCGAGCGGCCGGCATGGCCGGATCCACATCCCCCGCGAGGCTGACCATGGGCGGATCGGTGCGCCAGGCGGCAAACGACGCGCCGGTCGGCCCGCCGACGGTCACCCGCACCTCATCGGTGCCGCGGTTCACGGTGTACGGGTGGTCACCGTCGAGGTCGATCACGACCCGGACGATGTCGTCGCGGTACTGCGCGACGCGCACGTTGGTGATCCCGCCGCGCGCGATGCGGTCGTACATCTTGGCACCGGCGGTGAGCTTCGCGCCCTTGAGGTCGAGCACGATCCGGGGGGGGGAAGCGAGCGCGAAGTCCACCACGTCGACCGACCCGTCGACCGCCACCACCACCTCCGCGCGCCCCGACGCGGGGACGACGCTGAGCGCTTTGACCTCACCACCGCGGCGCGTACCCGTCGTCGCGGCATGGGCGACGGGCGCGCGCGCCATGAGCGCGACCACCATCACTCCGACCAGCGTACATGCCCGCCTCATTGCGACCTCGCACTTGTGATATCGTTGAGCGCCAGCACTTCCTGCCGGCTGAAACCAAGCTCTTCCAGCGTGAACGTCACGGATTTGGGCCGAATCTGCGCGACGCGCATCCGGCCCAACGTCTGTCCGACGCGGACGCGGTACTGCTCCTTCGTCGTCACGTCGCGGAGGATGGCGACCGAGCGGCCGGCAGGGTCATAGATGATCGTGACCAGCTTCAGGTCGGAGATCATCGGCCGGAGGTCGCCGCTCCGCATGAGCGACATGAACGGGTCGCGCCGCCCGTCCACCTCGTAGGTGAACGTCTCGCGAACGAGGGAGACTTCGCCCTTCTCCCCGCGCTCGGCGACGGAGCTGGTCGTTCCGGCTTCCTCGCCCGCCTGCGCGGCCGCACTGCTCCCCGCCTTCCCCTTCCCCGGCACCGCATGCGCGGGGGGGACGGAGGCGGCGGCCGAAGCCGAGTGACTCGGCGCGCTCGCCGCGCGCGACGCGCTCGCGGT
>JADGGM010000362.1 GCA_019689955.1 Gemmatimonadaceae bacterium | reverse complement strand
CGGTTCCTCTTTGCCTAGTAACCGAGGGGGGTCGCGTCGTCCGCGCCGGCGACGCGCGTCCGTCCTGCTTTCGACGTCCGACGACGATGCGTCACCGCATCGTCAGCTCACTCCCACGTCCCGCCGAGTCGTGTCCGGGCCGCCTTACGCCGCCCACTCGCGCTTCAGCATCTCCGCGCTCTCCCCGCGCCGCAGCTGCGCCAGCGCCCGGTCCCGGAGCTGCCGCACGCGCTCGCGCGTCACCCCGAAGATCTTCGCGATCTGGTCGAGCGTCATCGGCTCGCCGCTCTCCAGGCCGTAGTACAGCACCAGCACCTTCCGGTCGCGCGGCGACAGCGTCTCCAGCGCGCGGAAGAGCAGCTCGCGCTGCGACTCCTCCTCAAGCCCGAGCGGAAGCGAACCCGGGCTCCCCTCCGACAGCCCCTCGGCGGACACGATGCTGGCCAGGGTCCGGCCGCTCCGCTCGCCGCGATCGTTGTGCGCCGGCTCGTCCAGCGAGCGCTCCGGCTGCATGATGGCGATCAGGTCCTTCACCATCTCCGTCGACAGATCGGTGACGCGCGCGATCTCCTCGGGCGTCGGGTCCCGGCCCAGGGTGTTCTGCAAGAGCGCCCGCGCCCGCGTGATCCGCGTCAGGTCCCCCGCACGGTTCAGCGGGACGCGCACGGAGCGCGACTGCTTCGTGATCGCCGCGTGGATCGCCTGACGGATCCACCACACGGCGTAGCTGATGAAGTTCACCCCGACGTCCGGGTCGTACTTGTCCGCCGCACGCACGAGTCCCGTGTTCGCCTCGGCGATCAGATCCGAGAGATCGAGACCACGGTGCTGGTACTGCTTCGCGATCGAGAACGCGAACCGCAAATTCGTCGCGATCAGCGCCTCGCGCGCCGCCGCACGCTCCTCCGGCGACCGCTTGGGGTCGCGCAGCACACGCGCGAGCTCCTTCTGCTCCGCGGCGTTGTGCGTGGGCACACGCTGGGTCTCGGCGATGTAGATGTCGAGAATGTCCCCCGTCGCCTCATCTATGGAATAAGGCGCCCGCGCCAGAGGCCGGCGCCCTCGAGCAATGTTCTTCCGCGACACTTGATCCTCCTCAAAAAACCACGCGGCCACCGCCGCCAATTCGCTATCACTTAAACAGTTGGACGCCGGAAGTTGTTCCAATTTCTTCACTTCGCCTCATGCCAGGGCGGCAGTACGGCCGCGCCACCCCGCGCAAGGGAGACGGCAATGTACCCAGCCCGGGCTCCCGGCGCGACCTCGCGAGGGGCGATTTCTTCACCCCCGGGAATGCCCGGGGCCTGAGCCCTCTCCGCGGAGGGCACTACCCCGGGAACGCGCCCTCGATCCCCCCGTACAGCCCGGCTCAACCCCAAAACAAAGGGCGCGGAACGCCATCAAGGCGCCCCGCGCTCGAATAACACTCTCAATCCTACACCACACCACCGCATAGCCCGGCAGCAGGCCCGTCGGCCGCCCTGCCGAGCTCGCTACGGGCTACGTCCTTCGGTCACCCGCGCTTGGGCGACCGCTCGCTCCCCGAGCGCTGCTTCCGAGCTTCCCACTGCTCCAGCGCGCGAAGGATGGCCCGCCGCGCCCAGGTGCTCTGCTTGATGAAGTCGGACTCGGCCGCACGCCGGATGCGCGCGAACTCGTCCTCGGAAAGTCTGATGTGCAGGATTTCCGTTCTGGGGTTGGCCATGCGTGTCCGGTCGCTCGTTGCGTAAAAATGATAATTGCTCGGCCGAACATACCGGACATTGCCGTGGAACGCTGTCCACCGAAGTAGTACATTGTCAGACTTGGTATGGGCCAGCCGAAATGGCGCGGCACGGGCCGCCCGCGAAGCGCGTCGTGAGCGGATGGTCAGCGGCGCTTGGGCTTCGCCCTCCGAGCTGCGGGAACACGAACCGCCTGCCGCGACGCCTCGGGCGCGGCCGCCACCGCGCGGCTCGAACGCTGGCGAGGGAGACGACGCCGCTCCTCGTCACACTCCGCCAGCAACGCGCTCAACCCGGCGCGCTTCGCCACCACACGCGCGCTCGTCAACAACCGCCTCGCCTCGCCCCCCTCGCCAAGCCTCGCGGCGAGCCCGGCGCGCTGCAGCAGCACCCGCGCATCCACCTCCGCCGATGTCCGCGGAAATGCGCGATGCCCAGCCTGCAACGTCACCATCGCGAGATCCACCGCCCCCACCGACGCCATCGCCGCCGCCATCCGCTGCACGGTGCGCACGACCACGTCGTGATCCGCGTGCACCGGGTCCGCCGTCAACGCCACACGAAGCCGCGACGCCCAGTGAAATGGATGGTCCGCCGGCACCTCCGCCACCTCGGGGCCCAGCGCCTCCGCCAGCGCACGCTCGTGGTTGAGCAGCACGCGCGCCCGCCGCCCCTCCGGCACCAACCCCAAGTTGTCGAGGAAGCTTGCGACCACGAGCCACATCCCGTCGTGCCGCGTGAACGGCGTGTCCCGATTCGCCCGCAACCGGTCGCGCTGATACGCGCCGAACGGCAGAAAGAGCCGCTCCCGCGCCTGCTCACCCTGCCCGCTCGCCGTGTCGCCTTTTGTCACACGCGCGACACCCGCCGAGCGGCCGCGGTCGCCGAGTGCCTCCTTCGTGCCAGAACGTGCAACGTTTGACATGGCTCTGCTCGCATGAGGAAGCCCGCGCCCTCGGCGTGCGCGCGGCATGAGAAAGGTCTAATATGTATGCAATGTGTCGGCCGGCAAGCACCGCTCGCAGACGATAATCGCACCCTTCGGCCGCCGACACACCATCTATCTGTTTCGCGCCATCGCGAAACCTCCCGACGCCAGCGGCCTTGATGCTACGCGTGCTCGCCCCGCGCCGTTCGGCCAGCACTGACGAGCACGGCCCCTTTCGCGTGACGCGGCGTACCCCAAGATTCCCCCGCATGCCGCGCATCCTCCTCGTCGACGCCGATGCATTCTACGTGGCCGTGGCCCGGATGGTCGATCCGGAGGGGGCGGGGCAGGCGGAGCTCCTGATCGTCGGGGGCTCGCCGGAGAGCCGCGGCGTGGTGTGCTCCGCCTCCTACGAGACGCGCAAGTACGGCGTCCGGTCCGCCATGCCCATGGCGCAGGCGCTTCGGCTCTGCCCCGCCGCGATGTGCGTCCCGGTCCCGCGCCAGGCCTGCGCCGCCAAGAGCCGCGAGATCCGGCAGGTGCTCCAGCGCTTCACCCCCGTCGTCGAAGGGGCGAGCATCGACGAATGGTACCTCGACCTCACCGGCACCGAGCGCCTCTACCACGACGAGCCGCTCGAGCGCACCGCGCACCGCATCCGTGACGCGGTCCGCGCCGAGACCGGGTTCTCCGTCTCCGTCGGCGGGGGAACGAACAAGCTCGTCGCCAAGCTCGCCGTCGAGGTCGCGAAGCCCAAGCCGGGGAACGAGGCCACCGGCGTGCACATCGTCCCCCCGGGGACCGAAGCGGAGTTCGTCCGCCGCTTCGCGCTCGCCGACATCCCGCTCATCGGGCCCAAGTTCCAGGCGCGGCTCCACCGGGTGGGGCTCCGCACCGTCGACCACGTGCTCGAGCAGGAGCTGGGCACGCTCTGCCGTTGGTTCGGGGAGCGCGAGGGGCGGTGGCTCTACGACCGCGTGCGCGGGATCGACCACGGCCGCGTGGCCGGGCGCGAGGAGCCGAAGAGCCTGAGCCGCGAGGACACCTTCCCGGTCGACATCGGCGACGACGCGCGACTCGAGCGCGAGCTCCTCCGCCTCGTGACGCGCGCGGCGTCGGACTTACGGCACGGCGCGCTCACCGCGCGCACCATCACGGTGAAGCTCCGCGACGCGGACTTCACCACGCGCCAGGCGAGTCGCACGCTCGCCGCGGGGGTGGTGGCGGACCGCGTGATCTACGAGACGGCGCGCGAGCTGCTCCGGCGGCTGCGCGCGGCGCGCCGGGGGAAGGTGCGGCTCCTCGGCGTCTCGCTTTCCTCCCTCTCCGCCGATCCCGAGCCCCCGCAGCTCGCGCTGTTCGACGACACCGAGCGCGCCCCGACGGAGACCGCGCGCGACCGAACGCTCACGCGCGTCGTCGATGAGGTGCGCGCCCGCTTCGGCGCGGACGCGATCGTCCCCGGAGCGCTGCGGAAACCCTAGTGCCGGTCGTGCGCGTGGGGCGCTGGTTCTAGGGGCGGTGCCTCCGGCAGTCTTGCGCGCCAGAGCGCGCACGCCTTTTTTGGTGCTCGACCATCCTCCGAGCCCGGCACGACGATGACGAGACGATGGTGAGCCCTCCATGACGCCCCCCCAAGCGCAGGAGCCCCGCTGGCGTGGGGCGCCCCCCGCGCCCCCGCGGCCGCTCCACCCCCCCCCCCCCCCG
>JADGGM010000361.1 GCA_019689955.1 Gemmatimonadaceae bacterium | reverse complement strand
GGCCCACCGCGCCCGGACAGTCTCGGGTGGGGAGGGGGCCGGGTGGCCGCGGGGATGGCGCCCGGTTAGTCTCCGGTCGCGCCGGTGGGGCGCCCTTCAATCCGCTCTCGAGCGGCCACATATTCCCACGCAATGCCCAACACCCCGACCACCATACTCGACGCGCGCGCCATGGACCGCACCCTGCGGCGGATGGCCGAGGAGGTCGTCGAGCTGAACGATGGCACGGACGACCTGATCCTCGTCGGCATCCAGCGCCGCGGCGTGCAGCTCGCCGAGCGGCTGGCGCACACGATCAAGGAGCGCGACGGCGTGGACGTCCCACGCGGCGCCCTCGACATCACCCTCTACCGCGACGACCTCCAGACCGTCGGCCCACGCCCCGTCGTCGGCCCCACGGACCTCCCGTGGAACCTCGAGGGGAAGCGGGTGGTGATCGTCGACGACGTGCTCTACACCGGGCGCACCGTGCGCGCCGCGCTCGACGAGCTGGCCGACTTCGGCCGCCCGGCGCGGATCGCCCTCGCCGTCCTCGTCGACCGCGGCGGGCGCGAGCTCCCGATCCACGCCGACGTGGTCGGCAAACGCATCGCCGTGGCCGCGCGCGACCGCGTGGACGTGTTGGTGCGCGAGCTGGACGGACGCGACGCGGTGGTGGTCGTCCGCCGCGAGGAGGCGCACGAGTGACGAGCACGCTCGGCAAGGACCTCCTCGCGCTGGAGCCCCTCTCCCCCGACCAGATCCGCCTCATCCTCGACACCGCCGAGCCGTTCAAGGAGATCAGCGAGCGGTCGATCAAGAAGGTCCCGGCCCTCCGCGGCAAGACGATCGTCAACCTCTTCTTCGAGGCGTCCACCCGTACCCGCATCTCCTTCGAGTTCGCCGAGAAGCGCCTCTCGGCCGACACGGTCAACGTCGCCGCCTCGGGCTCCAGCGTGCAGAAGGGGGAGACGCTGGTCGACACCGCGCGCAACCTCGAGGCGATGCGGATCGACATGGTGGTGATCCGCCACAGCGCCTCCGGCGCGGCGCGCTTCCTCGCCGAGCGGATCGAGAGCAACGTCGTCAACGCCGGCGACGGAATGCACGAGCACCCCACGCAGGGGCTCCTCGATCTCCTCACCCTCCGCGACCACTTCGGCGACCTCACCGGGCGGCGGGTGTGCATCGTGGGGGACGTGCTTCACTCGCGGGTGGCGCGCTCGAACATCTGGGGGCTCAAGAAGCTCGGCGCCGAGGTCGCGGTGTGCGGCCCCAAGTCGCTCCTCCCGTGGGGGATCGGCGAGCTCGGCGTACAGGTGTTCAAGCGCGTCGAGGAGGCGATCGAGTGGGCCGAGGCACTCAACGTGCTCCGCCTCCAGCTCGAACGCATGACGGCGGGCTTCATCCCCTCGCTCCGCGAGTACAACCGCGTGTTCGGGATCTCGAAGGAGCGCCTGGAGCGCGCCCCGCGCGACATTCTCATTCTCCACCCGGGCCCGATGAACCGCGGGGTGGAGATCGATTCCGACGTGGCCGACGGGCCACACAGCGTGATCCTCAACCAGGTGACGAACGGCGTGGCGATTCGCATGGCAGTGCTCTATCTCCTCGCAGGCGGGCGCCCCGAGCTCGCCGAAGCGGCCAAGGGCAGCGCTGGGGGAGGGGAGCGCTGATGCGGAACATGCTCCTGCTCACCGGGGGGACGATCCTCGACCCGTCGTGCGGCGTGAACGAGCGCGGCGACCTCCTCATCGCCGACGGCAAGGTCGCGCGCGCCGGCGGCCGCATCAGCGACGTCGAGGACGCCGAGGTGATCGACTGCACCGGGTGCTACGTCTCCCCCGGCTTCATCGACGTGCACTGCCATCTTCGCGAGCCCGGGCGCGAAGATGTCGAGACGATCGCCACCGGCGCGCGCGCCGCGGCCGCGGGGGGATTCACCGCGGTCTGCGCGATGCCCAACACCGAGCCGGTCACCGACAACCAGGCGGCGGTGGGGTTCATCATCCGCCAGGCGCATCGCGCAGGGGCGGCGAAGGTGTACCCGATCGGGGCGATCTCCGTGGGGCAGAAGGGGGAGTCGCTCGCCGAGTTCGGGGAGATGGTCGGCGCGGGCGCGGTGGCGGTGAGCGACGACGGGCGCCCGGTCGCGAGCGCGCACCTCATGCGCACCGCGCTCGAGTACGCCCAGGCGTTCGACATCCCCGTCATCGACCACTGCGAGGAGCCGACGCTCGCGCACGGCGGCTCGATGAACGAGGGGATCGTGAGCGCGCGGCTCGGCCTCCGCGGGATCCCGTCCGAAGCCGAGGAGATCATGGTGATCCGCGACATCCTCCTCGCGCGCCGCACCGGCGGGCACGTCCACCTCGCCCACATGAGCACCAAGGGGAGCGTGGAGCTCATCCGCTGGGGGAAGGAGCGCGGGATCAACGTCACCGCCGAGGTCACCCCGCACCACCTCACGCTCACCGAGGAGGCGGTCGACGGGTACGACACCCACGCGAAGATGAATCCCCCCCTCCGGACCGCGGAGGGCCTCGCCGCGGTCCGGGAGGCGCGCCCCCACGGCACGATCGACGTGGTGGCGACGGACCACGCGCCGCACCATTATGACGCCAAGGAGCGGGAGTTCGCCGACGCGCCGTTCGGGATCGTCGGGCTCGAGACCGCGCTCGCGTTGGTGGTGACGGAGCTGGTCGGTACCGGCATCCTCGATTTCCCGCAGCTCGTCGATCGCATGTCGACGCGCCCGGCGAAGCTCTTCCACCTCCCGGGCGGAACGCTGGCGGAGGGGAGCGTGGCCGATGTGACGGTGTTCGATCCCACGCGTGAATGGAAGGTAGACCCCTCGGCGTTCCTCTCCATGGGGCGCAACACGCCGTACGCCGGGCGCACGCTCACCGGACGCGCGATGTGCACCATCGTCGACGGGCGGGTGGTGTATCGCCTGACGCAATGAGGGAGCGCGGATGACCACGGATCGCTCGACCGATGCTCGGCGCGAGATCGTGGTCGTCTGCCGCCGGCTCTACGAGCATGGGCTGATTGCGGGACAGGACGGGAACGTTTCCGTCCGCCTGGGGGAGAACCGGGTGCTGGTCACCCCGGCGGGGATGTCGAAGGTCGACGTCGAGCCGGAGGACCTGGTGGAGGTCGGACTCGACGGGAAACGCCTAACTGGTTACCAGAGGCCCTCGTCGGAAGTCGATCTACACATTAGAGTATACTCACGAAGGCCGGACGTGATGGCGGTGGTGCACGCGCACCCCCCAGTGGCGACCGGTTTCGCGGTGGCCGGCGAGGGGCTCGAAGCGACGGTGCTCCCGGAGCTGATCTGTCAGGTGGGGCGGGTACCGGTGGTCCCGTACGCGAGGCCTGGCACACCGGCGCTGGGGGATGCGTGCGAGCCGTTCATCGGTGAGCACGATGCGTTCCTGATGGCGAACCACGGCGCGGTGACGATGGGTCCCACGCTGCGGGTGGCGCACCAGCGCATGGAGAGCCTCGAGCACGCGGCGCGCATCATGCTTGCGGCGCGCCTGGTGGGTCGAGTGAACGAGTTGACACCCGCGCAGATCGCCGAGCTTCGCTCGGCGCGCACGCGGCCCGATGTGCCCGGAGCGGATCCGGGAGGCCCGGCTCGACGGAGCCGGCGGAGAGAAGAATGACGCATCCCGATGTGAACTCCGAGCAGGTCGCGGCGCTCTTCACGGAGCGACAGCGCTACGAGACGTGGCTGTCCACGCTCGAGTCCAAGCGCGCGACCACCCCGCCGCACATCTATCACCGCGTGCACGCCGACTACACGGCGCGGCTGCAGCGGGTGATCGAGCAGTTGGCGACGCACCGGGCGGTGCTGGAACGGTTGGAGGGCGACCTGGCGGCCCGCCTGACGGCGATCGACATCGAAGAGGCGAAGCACCGCGACGAGGTCGCGGAGGCGGAGCTGCGCGCGGCGGTGGGGGAGCTGACGGAGGAATACCGGCGCGAGGTGGCCGATCGTGCGGAGGCGGCGCTGGCGGTGCTGGGGGACGAGCGGATGCGGGTCATCGACGAGCTCGCGCGGCTGCGCGCGGTGCTCGAGGCCGGCGGGATCGCCACCACGGCCACGACGGCGCGCGCGGCGGGTGCCGCCGGGACCGAGGGCGTTCCTTCGGAGAACGGGGCGCGCCGCCACGCGCCCCCGGCGGCCGCGGCGCCCGCGGCGACGTCCCCCGCGGATTGGGATCTCTCCTTCGAGCGGACCCCCGAGCCCAAGGTCCCGCCCGCGCCGACGCGGCGGGTGTCGGCGGAGCTCACCCCGGAGGCGCCGGCCGGGGGGCCGTTCGACGACCTGGAGTTCCTGAAGACGATGATCGACCCGCGGTCGAGTGGGGAGAACGTGGT
>JADGGM010000360.1 GCA_019689955.1 Gemmatimonadaceae bacterium | reverse complement strand
CCTCGACTGACCGCGCGCGCACCGCGGCCCGCTTCCCCCGCCCCCATTCCCCGCGTAGCTTGCAGGGAAATTCTCCACGTCTTCCCACATGGCCGATTTCATGAAGATGCTGCAGCAGGCGCAGCAAGTTCAGGGGCGCCTGCAGCAGATGCAGCAAGAGCTGGAACAGAAGACCGTCACCGCATCCAGCGGCGGCGGGATGGTCACCGTCACGGCCGACGGGAAAGGGCAGGTGCGGAGCGTGCGGATCGATCCCACCGTCGTCAACCCGGCCGACGTCGAGATGCTGGAGGACCTCGTGCTCGCCGCCGTCGCCGAAGCGCAGAAGAAAGCGGGGGAGATGGCGCAGGAAGAGATGAAGAAGCTGACCGGCGGACTCTCGCTCCCGTTCAAGCTCCCCTTCTGAGCATGTCGGCCATCGACGAGCTGGCCGCGGAGCTCGCCAAGCTTCCTGGAGTCGGCCGCAAGACCGCGCTGCGCCTCACCTATCACCTGCTCAAGCAGCCCCCGGAGACGAGCCGCCGTCTCGCGGCCGCGCTGGAGCGGCTCGTGGAGCGCGTGCGGCGCTGCTCGGTGTGCGCCAACCTCACCGAGGAGGACCCCTGCGCCATCTGCGGCGACCCCCGGCGCGACCGGGGGATCCTCTGCGTCGTGGAGGAAGCGTCCGACATCAGCGCCATCGAGCGGACCGGAGAGTTTCACGGCATCTATCACGTCCTCGGCGGGCGCCTCTCCCCCCTGGACGGGATCGGCCCCGAAGACCTGGGGGTTCAGCAGCTCGTCGATCGTGTGACCGCCGGGGGGGTGCGAGAAGTCATCCTCGCAACCAACCCGAGCCTGGAAGGAGAGGCCACCGCCCTCTACGTGCAGCGGCAAGTCGGGCCGCACGTGGCCGTCGTCTCGCGGATCGCCCGCGGGATCCCGGTCGGCGGAGACCTCGAGTACGCGGATGGGGTGACGATCGCGCAAGCGATCAGCGCCCGACGGGAGATGTGATGCGACGCACCAACGCACTCGCCGCCGCCGTGGGGTTCGGTGGTGGCCTCATCGTGGGGTTGATCGTCTGGAGTCAGCAGACACAGCGATCCCGGCGCGACCTGTTCAGTGCCCGCCCGTGGCGCCGCATGGCGGCCCTCGGGTACCTCAGAGGCCAGAACAGCCCGCACCACGTGCGCCTTCTCCGTGACTACGTGGCCTGGGAGCGCCACCCCGGGCTCCGCCGTCGCGGCCAGCTGATTCTGCGCCGGATGGAACGTTCCCTCGACCGGTAGGACCCACAATGCCCGTTGGTGCAGCAAGCTGGTCGTTCACCGAAGACGACTACGCAGCGATCGTCCGAGCGCTGCAGCAGTTCCTCTACGAGAGCAACTCGCGGTCGGCCCTCCTGGTCGACCGCGCCGGGCAGCTCGTGGCCACCGTCGGAGAGACCCCCCACTTCGACCCCACGGCCTTCGCCACCCTCACCGCCGCCGATTTCAGCGCCAACGACCAGCTCGCGCGACTGATCGGCGAGACGGAGTTCAGCTCTCTCTTCCACCAGGGCGAGCAGGAGTCGATGTACCTCGTCGACATCGCGCGACGGGTCATCCTCGTCATCCTGTTCGACAACCGGACGACCCTGGGGCTCGTCCGCCTCAAGGTGAAGCACACCGTCGAAGAGCTCACGCGATTGTTCACGGGAATGTTTCAGCGCACTTCCGAGCAGGCGGGACCGCCCAATATCCTCGCCGGCGCCGAGGATGAGATCGATCGGCTGTTTCAGTGAGGTAGGAGGCAGCCATGTCGATGATCAACTACGCTTCGCGCGAGATCAACTGCAAAATCGTCTACTACGGTCCGGGACTCGGCGGCAAGACGACCAACCTCGAGCACGTCTACGGGCGCGTCCAACCCGACACCCGTGGCAAGCTCATCTCGCTCGCCACCGAGACCGAACGCACCCTCTTCTTCGACTTCCTCCCCGTCGACCTCGGGACCATCCGCGGCTTCAAGACCCGTTTCCACCTCTACACCGTCCCGGGACAGGTCTACTACAATGCGAGCCGCAAGCTCATCTTGAAGGGAGTCGACGGCATCGTGTTCGTGGCCGACTCGCAGATCGAGCGCATGGAGGCCAACCAGGAAGCCATGCAGAACCTGTACGACAACATGCAGGAGTACGGGTACGACCTCACTACGATGCCCTTCGTGATTCAGTACAACAAACGCGACCTCCCCAACGCCGCGCCGATCTCGGAGCTGCAAGCCGCGCTCAACCCGGGGTGGGAGGTGCGCGAAGGGTCCAAGCAACGCGTCACCCCAGATCCCTACCATGCCGGAGAGAACCTCGTGGAACAGATTCCAAGCGGTGAATGGGTGGAGCGTGCGCAGTACTTCGAGGCCGTGGCCGTGACGGGAGACGGTGTGTTCGACACGCTCAAGGCGGTCAGTAAGCTCGTCCTGAAGACGCTGGCGTAAGGCGGCGGGGGGCCGGTGAACCTCCCCAACGCTCTCACGATCGGGCGCATCATCATGGCCCCGCTCATCGCGCTGCTCCCCTTCGCCCCGACGTGGGAGCTCAAGCTGGCGGGGTTCGTGCTGTACATCGTTGCGTCCATCTCCGACTACTACGACGGGGTCCTCGCGCGCACGCGCAACCTCGTCACGGATCTGGGGAAGCTCCTCGACCCCCTCGCCGACAAGCTCCTCCTCCTCGCCACCCTCGTCCCCATGTACCTCATCATGTCGGGGTGGGGGACGCCGCTCTCGATGGCCTTCGTCACCCCCTTCGGCGAGATCGGGGTGCCGCTCTGGGTGCTCGTCGTCGTGCTCGGACGCGAGCTGTTCATGACGGTCTTCCGGCAGATCGCCGCCGCGCACGGTGTGATCATCGCCGCCATCGGACCGGCGAAATGGAAGCTCGGCTTCCAGTCCGTCTGGGTCGGCTCGGCCTACTTCTGGTTCGCGGCGAAGGAGGCGGCGTTCCACTACGCCTGGACCGGCCCCGCCTGGCGCGGCTTCGCGCTCTTCAACGGCACCGTGGGGCTCATCACGATGGCCGTGGCCGTGCTCCTCACGCTCTACTCACTCTGGCTCTACCTGCGCCAGTACGGACGCGTGGTACGGCGCGGGGCGCGGGCCAGGGAGCGCGCCAAGACGTGACGCTCCTCCGCATCGAGCTGGTCACGATCGGCGACGAGCTCCTCCTCGGCTACACGATCGACTCCAACGCCGCCTACATCGCGCGCACCCTCGCCGAGATCGGCGTGCAGGTCGTGCGGCGCGCGACCGTGGGGGACGACGTCGACGCCATCGCCGCCGCACTGCGCGATGCGCTCGACCGCACCGGCGCCGTGATCACCACCGGCGGCCTCGGTCCAACCGCCGACGACCGCACGCGCACCGCCATCGCCTCCGTCTTCGGCCGCATCCTCCGCCGCGACGACGTCCTCGTCGCGCGCATGGAGGAACGCTTCCGCGCCCTCGGCCGCCCCATGCCGCCGAACAACGTGGTGCAGGCCATGGTGCCCGAGGGCGCACGCGTCCTCCAGAACCGCCACGGCACCGCCCCCGGGCTCTGGCTCGAAGACGCGCGCGGCCGATGGGTCGCCGTCCTCCCCGGCGTCCCGCGCGAGATGCGCGGGATGGTCAACGACACCCTCCTCCCCATCCTGCGCGAGCGCGCGGGGGCCGACGGGGCCGTCGTGCTCTCGCGCACCCTCCGCACCACGGGGATCGGCGAGTCGGCGCTCGCCGAGCTCCTGGGCCCCGACGGCGGCGACACGGTGGACGGCGTGCCGCTCGCCTACCTCCCCGGGTGGGCCGGCGTGGACCTCCGCCTCACCGTGCGCGGCCTCCCGCACGACCAGGCCACGCACACCCTCGACCACGCCGCGGCGAAACTCTACGCCCGCGCCGGACGATATATATACGGCGAGGGAGATGCCGATCTGGCAGACGTCGTCCTCGCCCTCTGCCGTGCCCGCGGCCTTCACATCGCGACCGCCGAGAGCTGCACCGGCGGCATGCTCGGCGCGCGGATCACCGCGATCCCGGGCTCGAGCGACGTGTACGTCGGCGGCGTGGTCGCGTACGACAACCGGATCAAGGAGCAGTTGCTCGACGTCCCCGCCGAGCTCCTACGCACCGAGGGCGCCGTGAGCGAGGCGGTGGCGAAGCGCATGGCCTCCGGCGTGTGCGCGCGGCTCGGCACGGAGATCGGCGTCGCGATCACCGGGATCGCCGGGCCCGGCGGAGGGACGCCCGAGAAGCCGGTCGGGACGGTGTGGACCGCCGTGCACGTGGATGGCGCCGCGCACGCGGTCGGGCGCCGGTACGTCGGCGATCGCGAGGAGATCCGCCAGCGCTCCGCGCAGGCCGCGCTCGACATGATCCGCCG
>JADGGM010000359.1 GCA_019689955.1 Gemmatimonadaceae bacterium | reverse complement strand
CTACCCACCGCCGAGCACTGCAGGACGCGCCACGCGCTGCGCGTACTTGAGGAGGAGGCGCGCGGGGCGGAGCACGTAGTAGAGGGGGCGGAACGCCGCGGGGAGGGCGACGGCGGAGATGTCGGCCACGTGCGGGGCCACGCAGAGGGTGGCGCAGTAGCGGGCCCGGTCGCGGATCCGCTCGCGGACGCGACACTGAAAAGCGATGGCCGCGGGAAGATTCTGCGCCGGCGCGGAGGGCGCGGCGAGGCGCTCGTATACTATGGTAGTGAGCGTATTCACCGCGGCCGCATCCCGCGCGTGCGCGCGGGCGTGCTCGGGGATAGGCGCGTCGAGGAGCTCGGCCGCGAGGTGGAGGCCGAGCGCGACCATGCGGCGCGCTCCGTCGCGCGCGAGCTGCGCGACGTGGTCCCAGTCGATCGCGGGCGCGGCCGCGACCGCGTGTGCCACGTCGGCGATCCAGCCGAGCTGCGCCCATTCGTGCTTGGACCCGTGGATGCACAGATAGACCAGCAGCGCCTCCCACGAGAGCATGCGCACCGCGCGGCCGAGGAGCTCGACCTCGGGCGCGTTGTTCCACGCCCACGGATCCCCGCGCCCCGCGCCCAGCGCGCCCCGCCCCAGCGACCAGTGCAGCTCCACCACGGTGCCATCCGCCGCGCGCGCGAAGGGCTGATGGTAGTCGCTCTCCTCGAGCGCGCTCTCCTGCGCGCGGTCCAAGGGAGTCGTGGCGGCGAACCCCGCGTCCACGAGCAGCGCGCGGGCGCGCGCCGCGTCAGCGCGGCGCACGAGGAGATCGAGATCGAGGAACTGGCGGAGCGCGATGTCGCCGTACGCCGCGCAGGCGAGCACCGGGCCCTTGAGCGGGATCACCGGGACCGCGGCCGCATCGAAGCGCTCGAGCAGCTCGACGAGTGCGCGGGTGAGGAGCAGGTTGCGCAGCGCGTTCTCGTCGAAGCGCGCGCGGAGTGCGTCGCCGACGGTCGGGGGGAGCGCCGCGGATGTCGCGGCGAGGCGGCGGGCGAGGAGCGGGGTCACCGCGTGGCGCGCGGCCGCGGCGAGCACCCACTCCCAATCGGTCACCGCCGCGGCGAGCCGCGCGCCTTCGCCGGCGTCGTCGGCGCGCGGCGCCGATGACGGAGCGCGGCACGCCCAGAGCAGGAGCCGTAGCTCCGCGCGCATGTCACCTCCGGGCCGTGCACCGCCGCCGGAGGGGGCGCCCACCGGTCAGCGATTGCGGATGAGATTGACGATCGATGCGGCGGAGCCGGCCACGCCGACGAGCGGGAGGAAGAAGTCGCGGAAGAAGTGCGAGCGCTTGGTGACGATGATCGCGTCCCCCGACCGCACCGGCGCGCGCGCCCACTCGGTGGCGGGGCTCGTCAGGTCGAAGGTGAACTCCTGCCCCGCCCGGATGAGCCGCACGCGGTCGAGCCGCCCGTCCTGCGTCGGTCCGCCGGCCAGCGCCACGGCCTCGGCGATGGTCGTCGCGCGCGGGAGCGAGAGGAGGTTCGGTTGCCGCACCTCGCCCCCCACGGTCACGCGGAAGAGCGGCTCCACGATGATCTGCGGGTCGGTCACGTACTTGCTCAGGAACTGCGTGAGCCGCTGTTCCACCGTGTGCAGCGGGACGCCGGCGACCGGCACCTCCTGGTACAGCGGCTGCCGCAGCGCGCCGTTCACCCCGACGGCGAACTCGCCGCTCATCTCCGGGTTGCGCCACACCGTCACGCGCACGATGTCACCCGGTTTCAGCACCACGTTGGTGTCGAGCACGGAGGGGGCTGGAGCATTCTGGGCCCGGAGCGGAGCGGCGAACGACAGCGCGGTGAGGAGCAGGACCGAAGGAAGTGACAGTGATCTCACGAGCCACCATGCACGAAGAAGGGAGTGGAGCCTAGCATAACGGAGCGCGCCGCGAGCGTCCAGCACGACCCGCAGGGCGCGGCGACCGCGCGCCTGACTCTGGCAGGAGCTACGCCCGCTCGGGCTCGGACGCGTCGGTCGTCTCGTATTCATAGTAGTAGTAGCCGCCGTACTGCGGCACCTTGTGATCGGGGTCGTTGAGCACCGCGCCCACCACGCGCACGCCGACGGCCGCGAGCCGCTGCAGCGCGTGCTGCGCTTCGGCGCGGTCCGTGCGCCCGGCGCGGAGCACGAGGATCACGCCGTCGGAGAGCGCGCCGAGGATGAGCGCATCGGCAGCGACGTGCACGGGCGGCGTGTCGAGGATCACGATGTCGTACTCCGAGTTCAGCCGCTCCACCACCGCGCGCATCTGCGCCCCGCCGAGAAGCTCCGACGGGTTGGGGGGGATCTCCCCGGCCGGGAGGGCGAAGAGGTTCTCGACCCCGGTCGCGCGCACGAACCCGTCAGGGTGCTGCGGGTCGAGGAGGAGGTGCGTGAGCCCGGGGGTGCGCGAGAGGCGGAAGAGGTGGTGCAGCCGCGCGCGCCGGAGGTCGCAGTCCACGATCACCACGCGCATCCCCTGCTGCGCGAAGGTCACGGCGAGGTTCGCCGCCGTGGTCGTCTTCCCGTCCTGCGGCGAGGGGCTGGTGATCACGATCGTGCGCAGCGTCTGCACGGCCTGCGAGAAGATCAGGTTCGTGCGCAGGGTGCGGAACGCTTCCGCGGTCGTCGACTGGACGTCGGAGACGGTGACGAGCGAGTTGCCGTTCGCGCGGGACGCGAGTCGGCGCGGCGGGAGGGGGAGCGAGACGTGCCCCACGCGGAGGCGCCGCGGCTGGGTGCTGCTGGCGATGCGCGGGATGATGGCGAGCCCGGGCACCTGCAGGTAGCTCTCGATCTCCTCGCGGCGGCGGATGGCGGTGTTGAGCCGCTCCACGAGGAACGCGGCGCCGGTGCCGAGGAGAAGGCCGAGGATGAGCCCCGTGAGGAGCCTGGTTCGCCGGCTCGTGCCGATCGGGGCGTACGGCGGGCGCGCGAGGTCCACGATCTCTACCTGCCCCGCTTCCACCGCCTCGGCGATGCGCGCTTTCTGGTACTCGTCGCGCAGCTCGTCGGCCATGCGCTGCGTCGACTCCACCTGCTCCACGAGCCGCGCCTCCCCGGCCTGCGTGGCCGGGAGCTGCTGCAGCGCGGCGGCGTTGCGCGCACGCAGCTCGTCGAGCGCCTGGATGCGGGCATCGAGCGACGTGATCTGGCTCTCCACCGCGTCCACGAGCTGCGATTCGGCGCCGGTGATCAATGTACGCAGCCGCTGCGCGTCCGGGCTCTCCGCAGGGAGCGCCCACCGCCCCGTGGTCAACGAGTCGAGCGCCGTCTGGTAGGCGACCAACTGCTGATAGATCGACTGCACCACCGGGTTGTCCGCGATCCCCGGGGAGGCGACGAGCGCGCGCAGCGTCTTCTGCCGCGCCGCCCCGTCGCGCTTCGGCAGCTCGGCCAGCAACGACTGGTACACCTGCCGGTTCGCCATCAGCTCCTGCCGCTGCACGTCCAGGTTGAGGAGCCCTGTCTGCTCGGCGGTGAGCATCGCGTCGGAGCCGTAGACCTGCTTGGCCGCGCGATACTCGCTCAGCCGGTCCTGCGCGATCCGGAGGAGTGAATCGGTCTGCTGCAACTGCGCTTCCACGAACACGCGCCGCCGGCGCGACTGCTGCTGCGCGCGCTCGGCGTTCGTCGCCTGAAAGGCGAGCACGATCGCGTTCGCCACCTGCTGCGCGATGTACGGGTCCGTGGCCGTGTACGAGACGTCGACCACGTCGGTGCGATCGCGCTGGCGCGCGCGGATCCCGCTCTGCACCAGGTCCGCGGCGGCGCTCTCGGAGATCGTGTAGAGATACCCGCGCGACACCGCGCCCGGCGGACGCCCCCGCACCGTGAACCGCAGCCCGCCGGCCTGCACCGGGGTGCCGTAGGCGACGTGCTGCACGCCGCTCTCGTCCCCCACACGCACGGTGACCGAGTGGTCCTGGAACGCGAGCCACACGGTGTCCGCCGGCGTCTCCACGGTGAGCGCGAGGTCCTCGATGAGGCGCGCCGGGAACCCGGCGACCTGCACCCGCAGCCCGAGCGGCTGCGAGTCGACCACGCTCGTGGCGATGGCACGGCTGCGCAGCACCTGAAGCTGCGACTGGATCGGATCGGTCCACGCGCCCGTGAGCGGAGCCGTGGGGGCGGAGTTGTCGAGGTTCCCGGCGAGCTGGCGCCGCGCGTCCACGAGCCGGATCACCGCCGTCGCCTCATACCGGAGGCGCTGGCGGTGCACGCGGTACGCCGTCACCCCCAGCGTCGCGATGGTGACGAGCGCGATGAGCCGGAGGTGGCGCCGCAGGACCGCGAGCGATTCCTTGAGATCGATCGAATCGCCGGCGGGATCGGAGGGCTCGACGGCGCCGACGGGGACGGCCGGCGTGGCCG
>JADGGM010000358.1 GCA_019689955.1 Gemmatimonadaceae bacterium | reverse complement strand
GGGGGCGGGGGCGGAGTGTCCCGACACTTTCGTTCCGCGGCAGCGCAACACGTTCTTCAGCAAGCTGACGTTCAACTTCAGCATCGGCCAGGCGTTCTAGCTCCATGTCCCGCCGCAACATCGTCGCGATCGCGAGCGCGAGCGTGATCCTCTTCGTCGGGCTCGTCGTGGCCGCCGTGGTGCTGGCGGTCACGCAGACGAGCTTCGGGCGGGAGCGGATCCGGCGGCTGGCGATCGCGTCGATCGCGTCGTCGCTGCACGGGCGCGGGTCGATGTACGTGGGGCACATCAGCGGGAACCTGTTCACGGGGCTCACGGTGGACTCGGTGATGATCCGCGACGCCGAGGACTCGCTGTTCGTGGCGACGGGCCCCATCCGCGTGAAGTACGATCCGCGCGACCTGCTGGACAAGCGGCTTCGGCTCTCGTACCTCGAGCTGACGCGCCCGGTGGTGTACCTGCGGCGCCACGCGGACCGGTCGTGGAACTACCAGCGGATCTTCCCGTCGGGCCCGAAGACGGTGCATCGCGCCGAGCGGCAGTTCGGCGACTACATCGTGATCGACAGCGTCGTGATCCACGACGGCACCTTCCTGCTCACCGAGCCCTGGTCGCCCCCCGACTCGCTGGGGGGCGCGCGCCTGGACAGCGCCGTGCGCGTGGCGCTCAGCTCCCCGGCGCACGAGATCCGGCGCACGCGGGAAGGGCTCAAGCAGACGCGCCGGTGGACCCGCCTCGAGCTGCGCTCGCCGTACGTCCGCATCACCGATCCCGACACCGCCGGCCGGTTCGTGCAGATCGGCCGGCTCGACGTGGAGGAGAACGATCCCCCCTTCCGCTTCCGGAACGTGCGCGGCCCCGTGCGCATCCTCGGCGACTCGGTGTGGCTCGACGTGCAGCACTTCGACCTCCCCGGCTCCACCGGGGAGGCGCGCGGCAAAGTGTGGTGGGGGGGCGACCTCCCGACGCGCTACGACGTGCACGTGGTCGGCGACTCCGTGTCGCTCGCCGACATCGCGTGGGTGTATCCGACGCTCCCGCGTGTGGGGGGCGGGACGGTGGAGCTCACCATCCGGAACGACCCGCGCAACCTGCACGTGCTCGACTACGCGCTCACGAAGATGGACATGCGCGCCGACAAGTCGCGGCTGCGCGGGGCGATGACGTTCGGCGTGGGGGGGCCCGTGCTCGTGGTGAAGGACGTGGCGCTCGAGGCGGCCCCGGTCGACTTCGACCTCCTGCGCACGCTCGCCGGCGGCCCCTTCCCGGTGGACTGGCAGGGGCAGTTCACGGGGAGCGTGCGCGCCAGCGGCGGCCCGCTCAACCGCTGGCAGGTGGACGACGCGCGGCTCACCTTCCGCGACGGCCACGTTCCGGGCGCGGTGACGACGTTCACGGCGCACGGCGGGCTCGACATCCTGTCTCCCGCGAACGCGATCTTCCGCGGGCTCCAGGTCAACGTGGCCACGCTCGATCTGCGCACCCCGCAGTTCCTCTTCCCGAGCTTCCCGAGCCTCAAGGGGACCATCTCCGGGCGGGCGACGCTGGATTCGATCTGGACCGACGTCCGCTTCTCGAACGCCGACCTCACGCACCACGACGGGCCCGGGGGCGTGTCGCACGTGACCGGGCGCGGGCGCATCACGTACGGTGAGAACGTGGCGTTCGACGTGGACCTGGACGCCTCGCCGCTCGCCTTCACCACGCTCGCGCGCTCCTACCCGGCGCTCGCGTTCCGCGGGCCGTACAGCGGCCCGCTGCGGGCGAAGGGGACGACGCCGGACTTCGAGCTCACCACCGCGCTCACGGGGGCGGCCGGGCAGCTCGCGGTGAACGCGCGCATCGACATGGCGCTCCCGGGGTACGCGGCGCAGGGGACGGTGCACTTCACCGATCTCGATCTCCGCACCCTCCTCGAGCGTCCCGCGATCCCGGTCACGCGGCTCACGGGGACGATGACGGGGACCGTGCGCGGCGACTCGATCGCGAACCTGGACGGGACGGCGACGATCGCGCTCGACCGTTCGCGCATCGATTCGCTCGCGGTGGATCCATCGGCGGCGACGCTCGCGTTCGGCGGGGGGCGGGTCCGCGTGGACAGCCTCCGGCTCGAGACGAGCGGGGGGCGCATCGCGGCGCACGGCGCGCTCGGCCTCTCCCCCAGGGTCTCCGACACGCTGCACTACGTCGTGACCGTGGACTCGCTGGGCGGGCTCCGCCCCTACCTGCGCACCCCGCCCTCGCAGCGCGGCGCGCGGCGGCTCGCCGCCGCGGACAGTGTGTCGCGCTCGGTGCGCGCGGCGCGCGTGGCAGCGATCCGCGATTCGCTCGACGGCACGCTTACGTCCACGGGGGTGCTCGTCGGGTCCATCGACACGCTCATGGCGCGCGGCACGCTCACCGGGTACGACCTCTTCGTGGGCGGGGACCGCGCGCGCACGCTCGCCGGCGAGTACGATTTCCGCGGGCTCCCGTCGGCGCCCGTGGGGAGCGCGCACGCGGCGCTCGACTCGCTGGTGGTGAGCGGGGTCCGCGTGGACTCCGCCGCGGCGTCGCTCACGATGCAGGACCGGTCGAACGGGCTCCTCGTGCTGCGCGCGGCGAGCGGGGATGCGCGGGGCGCTTTCCACGGCGCCGCGATGGTCGGCTTCCAGCGCGCGGCGGACAACAGCCTGCGCTTGGTGGTGGACAGCGCGGGGCTCCAGCTCGGCGACGACCTCTGGTCGCTCACCGCGCCCGCGCACATCCTGCTCGACAGCACCGGGGTGGCGGTCGACTCGATGATCGTGCGCGCGGGGACGGGGCGGCTCGCCTTCCGCGGCACCTTCCCGACCCACGGCCCGGTCGATGCGTCGCTCACCGCCGACAGCATCCCGCTGGGGGACGTCGGCACGCTCGCGCAGACCACGCGCCCGCTCGGCGGGGTGGCCTCGCTCGCGCTCCGCGTCACGGGAGAGCGCGAGAACCCCGTCATGCACCTCACCGGCCAGTTCGCCGACATGCGCTACGGGGAGATGCACTTCCCGTACTTCACCGTGCGCGGCGACTACGCGGACCAGCGCGCGTACGCGGGGATGGAGGTGTACCGTAGCGGCACTCCCATCCTCGCGGCCGAGGCGACGTTGCCGGTGGACCTCGCCCTCACCCGCGTCGCGAACCGCACCCTCGACGACTCGCTCCGCGGGCGCATCCGCGCCGACAGCGTGGACCTCGGGCTCCTCGAGGCGCTCTCGCCGCAGTTCGCGCAGGCGACCGGCACCGCCACGACGACACTCGACCTCGGCGGCACGTGGGACGACCCGACGATCAACGGCCGCTTCCTCGTCAAGGACGCCGCGATGGGGCTCCCGCGCCTCGGGATCCGGCTCCGCGATCTCAACGCCGACGTGGCGTTCACCGCGGACAGCATCATGATCCACCAGCTCGCGGCGCGGAGCGGGGGCCAGCCGAACAGCAGCATGTCGCTCACCGGGACCGTGCGTGTCCCGAACTATCGCGATCTGAGCCAGGTGGGGTTCAACCTCGCGGCGGTCGCGCGGAACTTCCAGGCGATCGACAAGCGGGCGCTGGCGCGGCTGGAGCTGAGCGGGAACGTGCAGCTCAGCGGGACCTTCTATCGGCCCGTGCTCGCGGGGAACGTGAGCGTGGACCGCGGTGCGCTGTACATCTCGGACATCACGCAGAAGCAGGTCGTCAACCTCAACGACCCCGAGTTCTACAACATCGTCGACACGAGCCTCGTGGCCAACCGCGGGCTCCTGCAGAACCTCCCGCCGGACCTCGACAGCGCGCTTACGCACCTGAGCGTGCCGAGCCTCGGTCTCCGGGTGGGGGACGATGTGTGGCTGCGCTCCGAGGAGGCGAACATCAAGCTCGCCGGGAACGTGGACCTGCGGAAGCGTGGGAACGAGCGGATGGAGAACGGCACGCTGCAGGTGACGCGCGGCACGTACCGGCTCGACCTCGGCGTGGTGCAGCGCACCTTCCAGGTGGACAGCGGGCGCGTGGTCTTCTATGGCGACCCGCACATCCCGGCGGAGCTCAACATCTACGCCACCTACGTCGTGCGGCAAGCGAACCGCGAGCTCGGGCAGGACGTGCGCATCATCGCGCACATCGGCGGCACGCTGCAGGACCCGCGGCTCGACCTGAGCAGCCAGGAACGCATCCCGCTTTCGAACACGGAGATCCTGAGCTACCTCGTGTTCGGCCAGCCGTCGTTCGCCTCGACGAGCGACGTGACGAATGCGAACGCGCTGCGGCCGGTGGCCTCGGTGCTCCTGCCGAGCGTGGGCGCGGTGCTCGAGCGCGCGCTGACGGACCAGATCAGCTTCATCGACTACGTGCAGGTGCAGACGGGGAGCACGGCGGAGCAGGACGTGTACACGCGGACCGGGGCGCAGAGCGTGCTCGGGGG
>JADGGM010000357.1 GCA_019689955.1 Gemmatimonadaceae bacterium | reverse complement strand
GTCCTTTCCTACGCGCGCAACGAGGCGACGCTGTGCGAGATGCAGAAGATGGGGTTCAAGATCATCTCGGCGGTGGCGTTCCTCACCGGGCAGGAGCGGCTGCGCGAGGGGGAGCGTGCGGTGATCACGTTCGAGGGGGGCGAGCTGGTGCGCGGGGGAGGCGGCCCGCGCTGCATGACGCTCCCGCTCGAGCGCGACGATCCGTGGACGTGAGCTGATGCTCGAGGGCGTGTCGTCGTCTCTCACGGAGACGTTGCTGAGCAGCCGCGCGCTCGACTACCTCGCGGCGGGGCCGTCGGACGCGGTGGCGCTCATCGAGCACGTCTGCCAGCTCCCCGGCGCGCCGCGCGTGGTGGCCGAGCAGATGGCGATCGCGCTCTTCGCCGGGCGCACGGAGTTCGCGCGCGACGAGGCGGGGCGGTGGTGGCTCGCCGCCCAGCTCCGCGAGGCGCGCGCGGCAGCGGGGATGGGAGCGCCGGGCGGTGCAGGCGGCGGGCGGGGGGGGGGGGGCGCCCGCGGGGGGGGGGAGGGCGCGGGCGCGGCGGCGCCGCTGGGGGGGCCGGGCGCCCCGCGCGACGAGCTCGCCGAGCTCTCGTACGTCGTCGTCGACGTCGAGACCACCGGGATGCGCGCGTGGGACGGGGACCGGATCACCGAGATCGCGGCGGTGGTGGTGCGCGACGGGGAAGTGGCGGAAGTGTTCCAGACGCTCGTCAACCCCGAGCGCCCGATCCCGCCGATGATCACGGCGCTCACGCACATCTCGTGGGAGATGGTGAAGGACGCCCCGCGCTTTCGCGACATCTGCGACGACGTGCTCCGGATGCTCGGCGGGCACGTCTTCGTCGCGCACAACGCGGATTTCGACTGGCGGTTCGTTTCCGCGGAGATCGCGCGTGCGGCGGGGCGCGAGCTGCTCGGGCCGCGCCTCTGCACCGTGCGGCTCGCGCGGCGCCTCCTGCCGCACCTGCGCAGCCGGAAGCTCGACAGCCTCGCGCACTACTACAACGTCGAGATCGCCGCGCGCCACCGCGCGGCCGGCGACGCGGTGGCGACGGCGCAGATTCTCCTTCGACTGTTGGACGGGGCGCGGGAGCGTGACTGCCGCACCTGGGCGGACCTCCAGCGGCTGGTCGGCACGCGCGGCGTCTTTGGGCGCCCCCGGCGCCGCTCGGCCCTCCCACGCCCGATCGACAAGGATACCACGGCATGAGTGCACCTGAACCGCTCGTTCAATCGCGCACCATCGGTGCGTGGACCGTCCACGCCATCCAGGCCGGCGGGCAGCGGCTCGACGGCGGCGCGATGTTCGGCGTCGTCCCCAAGCCGCTCTGGGAGCGCCGCATCCCGGCCGATGCGCGCAACCGGATCCCGCTCGGCATGCGCTGCCTGCTCATCGAGCACGACACCGGGCTCGTGCTCATCGACACCGGGGCAGGGAACAAGGAGAACGAGAAGTTCCACGACATCTACGGCGTCGAGAACGCCGGTGCCGACGGCCGCACCGCGCTCGAAGATGGCATTCGCGCGGCCGGGCATCGCCCCGAGGACGTGCGGCTCGTGATCAACACGCACCTGCACTTCGACCACGGCGGCGGGAACACGTACCGGGATGCGGACGGGCGCGTGCAGCTCGCTTTCCCGAACGCGCGCTACGTGGTGCAGGCCGGCGAATACCACTTCGCCACGCACACGAACGAGCGCACCACGGCGAGCTACTTCCCGCACAACTTCGTCCCGGTGTACGAGGCGGGGCGGTTCGATTTCGTGGACGGGGAGCGGGAGATCGTCTCCGGGATTCGCGTGCTCCCGACGCCCGGCCACGTGCCGTTCCATCAGAGCATCCTGCTCGAGTCGCGCGGCGAGCGCGCGTGCTTCCTCGGCGATCTCGTTCCCACGAGCGCGCACCTGCCGCTCCCCTGGATCATGGGGTACGACGTGGAGCCGCTGGTCACGCTGGAGACGAAGCGGCGCGTACTGCGGCGCGCGGCGGAGGAAGAGTGGCTCGTGATCTTCGAGCACGACGCGACGCATGCGTGGGGGCACGTCGTGCACGACGGGAAGTCGTACGCGCTCGGCGGCGCAACAGTAGCGAAATAGCGCGACGCGGCGGGAGGGAGTTGCTTCGCGCGAAGAAATTTCGTCGTGCGCGATTTTGATGACGCACTGCGACTAGTGACGCGATATACTCGGCGTTGCCAGTCGCGGGCAGCTGGCGAGTTGCGAGTCGTTGTGTGCCAGGACTACCGAGCGCGAAGATGTGCCCGGGTGGTGGAACTGGTAGACACAGCGGCCTGCCAAGCTGCTGACCGAAAGGTCGTGCGGGTTCGAATCCCGTCCCGGGCACGCTGGCTCCCACGCGCTGCAGGACGGCAACGAGTTGATCGCAGAGAGTAGCTGCGTTAAGTTCAGCGTCACTTGACGGGTTACCGTGGCGGTTCCACCGCCGGCGAGAGGGCCTTTGGATCACTCCAAGGGCCCTCTCGTTTTGCTGGGATCTTGCCGCGCTGCTGCAATCGAGTTGACTTCCGAAGTCGGCGCGCTATACTTACTTCTACAATTCGGCAAATTGCTGTGGCGGTTTCATCGACCACGAGAGAGCTCTCGGGTCACCCCGAGAGCTCTCTCGTATGAGCGAATACGCTCCAACTCGTTGCGAACGGGTTGACTCAGCCGCCGCAGCGCGCTAGTCTTTCACTCGCTTGGCAGGCTGCTGTGGCGGTTCTACCGCCCACGACCAGGGCTCCCGGACTCCGTCCCGGTGCCCTTTCGCATCCCGCTCCCTGCGCCTCAGCCCGCCGGCTCCCTTTCGGGCGGCTGTTGACTCCTCCCGCCGGCGGCCCTAAATTCCGGAGCGACAATCTACTAAGTAGAGCGGACGTCTCTCGCTCTCACCCTCCGGCCCCCGGCGCCTTGCGCGGCGGCGGTGCTGTAGGAGTTCACAGTCGGCGATGATCCGCCCGCGGGAAGCGGGCGCGCATCGCGCTACGCGGACTCCGGTGAGGTGTCCGCTTTTTTTGTCCGTTCCTTTCTCGGAGGAGCTTCGCCCATTCAGGACAGCACCAAGCGCGTCCGCGTCAACCGGCAGATCCGCATCAGCCCCCTGCGCGTGATCGCGCCCGATGGAAGTCAGTTGGGAATTCTCGACCTGGAAACGGCCCTCGCGCAGGCGGAAGCGCAGGGACTCGACCTCGTCGAAGTTGCGCCAACCGCTCGGCCCCCCGTCGTCCGCATCATGGACTACGGGAAGTTCAAGTTCGAGCAGGCCAAGATGGCGCGCCAGGCGAAGAAGAAGCAGCACGTGATTCACCTCAAGGAGGTGAAGTACCGGCCGGGGATCGACGATCACGACTTCGATACCAAGACCCGGCACGCGCGCCGCTTCCTCGAAGAAGGGAACAAGGTGAAGGTGACCATGATGTTCCGCGGCCGTCAGGTCGCGCACCCGGAGCTGGGGAAGGAAGTCCTCGACCGGGTGTCCAGCGAGCTCGCCGACATCGGGAAGATCGAGGCCGACGCGAAGCTCGAGGGGAAGAACATGACGATGATTCTCGCGCCGAAATAACCTCAGGGTAGGCCGATCCCATGAAAATGAAGACCCACAAGGGCGCCGCGAAGCGCTTCAAGGTGACGGGCTCAGGCAAGGTCCGCCGATACAAAGCCTACAAGAGCCACATCCTCACGAAGAAGTCGTCCAAGCGGAAGCGGAACCTCCGTCGCCCCGACCTCGTCACGACGACGGGTGACGCCAAGCGCATCAAGCGTCTCATCCAGGCGTAAGGAGCTCGATCATGCCTCGCGTCAAATCCAACGTCACGCGGCTCAAGCGCAAGAAGCAGATCATGAAGGCCGCGCGCGGCGCCTTCGGGGCGCGCAGCAAGCTCTGGAAAGCCGCCAAGGAGAACGTCGAGCGTGGGTGGAAGTACGCCTACCGCGACCGGAAGAACAAGAAGCGCGATTTCCGCCGCCTCTGGATCGTCCGCATCAACGCGGCCGCCCACCAGAACGACATGAGCTACAGCGTCTTCATGAACGGGCTCAAGAAGGCCGGCATCGAGGTCGACCGGAAGATCCTCGCCGACCTCGCGGTGCGCGATCCGGCCGCCTTCACCGTCCTGGCCGACAAGGCGCGCGCGGCGCTCAGCGCCGCGTAAAGCCGAGGGAGGTCGACGGCACCAAGAAGCGGGAAGCGGAGCACCGCTTCCCGCTTCGGTTTTCATCCCCCGCGATCGCGCGGCCACGTCATTTCCGGCGGGCGCTGCCCTATCTTTGCTCATCATGACTGCCAACGATTTCCTCCACGCGGTCGCCACGCTCGAGCACGAGGGGGCCGCCGCCATCGCCGGCGCGGCGTCCCCCGAGGCGCTGGAGACGGCGCGCCACGAGCTGCTCGGCCGCAAGAGCGGCCGCCTCACGGAGCTCATGAAAGCGCTCCCCACCCT
>JADGGM010000356.1 GCA_019689955.1 Gemmatimonadaceae bacterium | reverse complement strand
TTAAGAGTCAGCCCGGCGGGCACGAGGAAACGTCTTGGGTGCGCGCCGAGCAAGCGACGTCGCGGGGAAACGGGCGATTTCCGCAGGCGAGGGTCGAGCGCTCAGGCGATGCGACGAAACGTCAGCGGTCCGACAGGGCTCGGCCGGAATCAGGCCGCAGCGCCCGGGGTTCAGCGCCCGCCCGTCATGTTCACCGTGGTCGCGGACGTGGCGTCGTTGCTCTTGGTGTAGAGCGTCGTGTCGCCCGGCATCGCCGTGAGGTGGATGTAGACGTCACTCGGCAGATACCGCTGCGCCGCGGCCTGGAGCTCGGCCGGCGTCACCTCGCGCTCCGGGTACGGGCTCGGGATCCGGTCGAGCGGGATGCCGAGCCGGTGGTACTGTCCGATCGCGTACATCCAGTACGCGTTGCTCTGGAGCCGCGTCTCGAGTTGCCGCCGCTGGACCGTCGCCGCGCGCGTGGCCTCGGCGGGGGCGACAGGGTGCGCACACAGCGTGTCGAGCATGTTCAGGAGCTCCCTGTTCAACTCGTGCATCCGCTGCGGCGCGGCGTCGAAGGCAATGAGCACGCGATAGTGCTCGTCGGGGAGCGCCAGCGTCTCGCTCTGGACGAACGGGCTGTACGTCCCCGCCAGCTCCTCGCGGAGCCGTACCCGCAGCCGGTCCTGGAGCACCGTGGTGAGCGCGCCGAGGCGCTGGCGCTCGCGCAGGTACTCGTCGGGCGCGGACGGGAACGCGCCGTCGAACACCAACATCGTCTGCGCCTTGGGGAGCTCGAGCCGCGGGAGGATCGAGCTCACGCGGTGCAGGAACGGGCGGCCGCCGGACGGCTTGGGCTGCTCGCGCTCCTCGGTGCTGGGGAGGTTCGCGAGGTAGCGCTCGACCAGGGGGCGTACCTCCTCCGTCGTCGCCGCGCCGACGATGGTGAAGGTGAAGTCCCCGGCGTTCCCGAACCGATCGCGATACGCGGCCATGAGCTGCGGGATCGTCGCCAGCTCGGCGAGCTGCGTCGGCACGGGGTGCATGCGCGCGTCGCCGTGGGCGAGCATCTGATTGAGCTGGTCGTCGAGCGAGAAGCCCGTCCCCTGGTACTTGGCGAGGCTCTGCCACCCCATGAGCGCCGCCGAGTCGAGCATCGGCGCGGTGAACTGGAGGTGCAGGAGCTGGAAGAGGAGCTCCAGCTCGTTCGGCGATCCGCCGAGCGAGATCGACTCGTCGGCATAGCCGATGTCGACCGCCACGCCGTGCATCCCGGTCACCGAGAGCCGGTCCGCGAGTGCGTCGTGCCCCGTCGCGCCGAGCCCGCCCACGTCGGTCATCACCCGGGCGACCATGCGCCCCGGCGTGAAGAACAGCGAGTCGGGCATGGCCGAGAACCCGCCCGGGCTCCAGGCTTTGAGCAAGACTTCGTCGGGATCGTTCGCCGTCGGCTTCACGATCACCCGTGCACCGTTGGAGAGCGTCCACTCGGTGATCCCGGCGACCGTGTCGCGCGTCTCACCTACGATCTTCCCCGGTGTCGGCTGGTGTGCGAGCAGTGGACCGGCAGCGCTGTCGGGGAGCGCTGGCACCGGCGCACGCGCGACGGAGTCGAAGAGCGCGAGGATGCTCGTGCGCGGCGGGGTGCGTACGTGCGCGAAGCGCGGAAGCCCGACGAGGACCATCCGCCCCGTCGAGTCCCGCCAGAAGCGCGCGGCCTCGGCGAGAGCCGACGGCGTGAGCGATCGGCAGGATCGCGCGCGCGAGCGCGACCTCCTGCTCGGCGGAGAGCAGCGATCCCTCACCAGTGAGATAATGCTGCACGTACGCATCCGCGTACGCCTTCGACGACCGCGCGCTCGCGCTCGCGGCCGCGTGCTCCAGGTGCGCGAGGAGTACCGCCTTCTGCTGGTCGTCATCCTCGAGGAGCGATCCGGCGCTCACCGCGAGGCGGAGCTCCACGCAGTGCTTGGGCGCTTTGTTCGCGCGCAGGTAGTAGCGTATCCCGTTGGGAAGCGTCCCCACGATGAGCGCCGGATCGCGCGGCACGCTCGTTCTCTCACCGGCTACAGGACGCGCGACGCCGTCCGGCTCCCGGCGAGGCGTGGAGGATGCGCCGCCGGCGGCGGTGGACAGGGCGACGAGGGCGACGATGGAGCAGCGCACGGAGGTCACTTCGAGTAGCGAGCGGCGGGAGCGGCGCGGGGCGTCAGGCCTTGCCACGCGCGCGCTGCATCAGGACGTCGATGAGCTGCACGAGGTCCGACTCGTCGAAGCGCCACGCGGTGACGATGAGCCCGTTCTGGTCGACGAGGAACGCCGATCCGTTCCCGACGCGCCAGCTCTTGTCGAAGCTGTAGGCGGTGCGGTTCGGCAGGTCATTGTCGATCCGCCTGCGGTCGGGCTCGGGGAGGCGCCAGAACGGGGTCGTGGTGACGGCGATCGCGGCGTTCGGCACGCGATAGGACTCGAGCATCTGCCGCGCAAGCTCCGCTTCCTCGGGAGGCGCGGGGGGCGGCTCGTACAGGAAAGTGCCGTGCGTCCGGCTCACGATGGTGATCTCGAGGGTCGGGAATCGCTCCTCAAGGCGGCGCGTCTTGGCGAGCCACGCCGCGCAGAGCGGTCCGCTGCGTGCCTCGCCCGAGGGGTCGAGGATCGCGCAGTCGGTGTGGTCGAGGAAGATGATGAGGGCGACCCGGCCCGGGGTCGGCCGCGGCGCGCTCCCGGCCTCGCGCGGGAACCAGTAGTCGGCGGTGATCGTCGGTGCGCGCTCGCCGGTCGGGATCTGCAGCGCCTCGGGGCGCTCGCCGGTGGCGTGCGCCCACAGCGATCGCTCCAGCGCGACGAGGCTCGCGGTGCTGTGGCGCAGGCTGTCGAGCCGCACGCGATCTCCGATCAGGAGGTCGAGCGCGGCGTAGATGATGCGGTCCCCGCCCGCGCCGTGGGCGAGGCGCTCGTATTCCTCGGATTGCCGCTCGGCCGTGGTGAGCGAGTCGGCGATCGCCACGAGGCGCTGCGCGGCGCGGCGCGCGCGCGTCGTGTCGCCTGCGCGCTTCGCCGCGGCCATCAGCTCGGAGTAGATGGCGATCCGCCGCACGCGCCCCTCGCTCTCCCGCGCGCGCGCGAGCAGGATCTCCTCCGCCGCGGCCACGCGCGCCGGCTGCGCCGCGAGGTAGATCCGGATCGCCGTGTCTCCCACGGCGGCTCGCTCGTGCGTCGCCTTGGCCGGCACGGCCGCGAGGCGACGGCGGAGGAGGATCGCGGCGTCGCTGTCACGCCCCGCGGCGAGGTAGAGCTCGAGGAGCGGCGCGAAGTCGTGGACGTCGACCGACGCTGCGGCGAAACGGGCCGCGCAACGCTGCGCCGTCTCCTGCACGAGCAGCGGCTCCGGCTCCAACGCCTCGCGCGGGTCGCGCGGGAGCGTGTCCCGCCACACGGTGAGCGCCTCGCGCCGCGCCAGACCGGCGCGCACGCGGTCCACACCGGCCAGACACTGATCGACCCGCGTGTAGCTCGCGACCTGCACCACCGTATCGGGCCACGCGAAGCTCGTCTGCGCCGACACGCTCGGCGCGCCGAACGCGAGCGCCAGCGCCGCAGCGAGCGCCACGCGCCCGCCTTCGTCCGTTCGCATCACGTACATCCGTCAGATCGCATCGATGGTGGAGGTGAAGCTGAAGTCCCGCGCCTTGAGCGGCGGCACGATCGCCGGCGTCAACGGCCGACTCTGCTCGTACGGGTCCTTCACCGGCCGGAACACCGGCACCGGCTGGCCCAACTGCTCGATCGCGTTGAGCACGAAGAGCGGGGACTCGGTAAAGCGGAAGTTCTTCACCGCCTTCGAGATCTTCCCGTTCTCGATGAGCCACAGCCCATCCCGCGTGAGCCCCGTGGCCAGCAGGCTCCGGTCGTCGAGCGTGCGGATGTTCGAGAAGCGCGTCACGAGCAGTCCGCGCTTGGTCGTCGCGATCATCTCCTCGATGCTCGTAGTGCCGCCGCTCATCCGGTAGCCGGTCATCCCGCGCAGCGCCGCGTTCTCGTTCAGCCGCTCGAGTGCGTAGTTGCGATTGTAGGCGAGGTTCACGAGCACGCCCTTGTCGAACCAGGTGACGGGCTGCATCCACGGCTCGGGGAGGATGCCGAGCTCGGGATCGGCCGGGTCGTGGCTGATGGTGATCCGCTCGTCGAGCACCTTGAGCCCGAGCTTCGTGCGCCAGAGCTTGAGCGCGTCGTCGGGGGCCAGCGCCCAGGGGCCACGGCCACCGCCTTCGGGGATCTCGCGGTACATCGAGGACGCGAGGATCTCCAGGAGATCGGCCACGGCCTGGGGCTCGAGGATCACGGTGTAGCGCCCGGGCTCGAGGGCCACCGGGTGCTGCGACGCCTCGCACTTCTCCAGCGCGCGCGCGGCGAGCGCTTGCGGATCGATCGCCGCCCAATCGTAGCTGGAGAGCCCGGCCCACCCGGAG
>JADGGM010000355.1 GCA_019689955.1 Gemmatimonadaceae bacterium | reverse complement strand
GCGCCGGCCGCTCCCCGCGTCCCGATCGATCAGACTTTCGGGCCCGCGTTCCGGACGGCCGGGTCGGCCGTGCTCGCGAACTGCTCGAAGTTCTTGGCGAACATCGCCGCGAGCTTGCGCGCCTGCGCGTCGTAGGCCGCGGGGTCGCTCCACGTGTTGCGCGGCGACATCAGCTCCGCGGGGACGTGGCGCACGGCCGCCGGCACGGCGAGGCCGAAGATGGGGTCGACGACCGTCTGCACGTCATCCAGCTCCCCGCTCAGCGCGGCGCGCACCATCGCGCGCGTGTAGGCGAGCTTCATGCGATGCCCGACGCCGTACGGGCCGCCGGTCCACCCGGTATTCACGAGCCACACGCGGGAGCCGTGCTGCTTGATGAGGCGACCGAGCATCTGCGAGTACTTCGTGGGGTGCCAGACGAGGAACACCGCGCCGAAGCAGGCGCTGAAGGTGGCCTGCGGTTCGGTCACGCCGCGCTCCGTCCCTGCGACCTTGGCGGTGTAGCCGGAGAGGAAATAGTACAGCGCCTGCTCGTGCGTGAGGCGCGCGATCGGCGGGAGGACGCCGAAGGCATCGGCGGTGAGGAGCACGATGTTCTTCGGGTGGCCGCCGCGGCCGCCGGGAACGTGGTTGCGAATGTAGTGGAGGGGGTACGACGCGCGGGTGTTTTCGGTGAGGGAGTCGTTCGCGAAGTCGACCTTTCGCGAGCTCGGGTCGAGCACCACGTTCTCGAGGATCGTCCCGAACATCTGCGTGGTGCGGTAGATGTCGGGCTCCCCGTCCTCCGAGAGGTTGATCACCTTCGCGTAGCACCCGCCCTCGAAGTTGAACACGCCGTCGTCGCTC
This sequence comes from Gemmatimonadaceae bacterium, assembly GCA_019689955.1. Taxonomy (GTDB): domain Bacteria; phylum Gemmatimonadota; class Gemmatimonadetes; order Gemmatimonadales; family Gemmatimonadaceae; genus JADGGM01. The sequence goes on along the minus strand of JADGGM010000355.1, from coordinate 3,609 downwards.
CACCCGTGCTCGTCGTCGCCGATCAGGTGGCGGTCGGGGTCCGCAGAGAGGGTGGTCTTCCCGGTGCCCGAGAGGCCGAAGAAGAGCGCCGTGTCCCCCAGCTCGCCGATGTTCGCGGAGCAGTGCATGGAGAGCACGCCGCGCTTCGGCAGGAGGTAGTTCATCACGGTGAAGATGGCCTTCTTGAGCTCACCGGCGTAGCGCGTCCCGCCGATCAGGATGGTGCGCTTCTCGAAGCTCAGGATGATGAACGTCCCGGAGCGCGTGCCGTGCTTCGCGGGGTCGGCCTGGAACTCGGGGGCGTGGATGACGCTGAAGTTGGGGACGAAGGTGGGGAGGTCGGCGAGCTCGGGGCGGATGAACATGTTCCGCACGAACTGCATGTGCCACGCGCTCGGCGACACGAAGCGCACCGAGAGACGGTGCGCGGGGTCCGCGCCGGCCCACAGGTCCTGGATGAAGAGCTCCGGCTGGTCGTTGAGGTACTGCCGCACGTCGGCCAGGAGCGCGTCGAACTTCGCCGGGGGGAAGGGGCGGTTGACCTCCCCCCACCACACGTCGGCCGCGGTGCTCGGCTCCTCGACGATGAACTTGTCCTTGGGGGAGCGCCCGGTGTGCGGGGTGGTGATCCCGACGAACGGTCCCATGTCGGCGAGGTCCCCTTCGCCGCGGCGGATGGCGGCCTGGATCAGCTCCGGCGCCACGAGGTTCCAGTGCAGCTTCCCCTTCGGCGAGAGCCCTTGCTGCTCGAGCCCCGTCTCACCCTTTCGCTGCGCGGCTTCGGCGCGCGGCGTGGTCTGTATGGCCATTATCGATCGGTCCCCAATGTAATAGTGATCACTTCCGCTCCTGGGCGTCCACGACGGCGACGGCGGCCATGTTGACGATGTCCTGCACGTCGGCGCCTGCTTCCAACACGTGCACCGGGAGCCGCATCCCCACGAGGATCGGGCCGATGGCCGTGGCCCCGCCAAGATGCTCGAGCAATTTGTAGGCGATGTTCCCCGCGCTCAGGTTCGGAAAGATGAGCACGTTGGCGCGCTCGGTGAGCGCGCTGAAGGGGTACATCGAATGCAGCTTCTGCTCGTCGAGCGCGGTGTCGGCTTGCATCTCGCCGTCGACGACGAGCGATGGATCGCGTTGCCGCATCAACTGCACGGCACGCGCCACCCGTTCGGCCTCGGGGTGGCGGACCGAGCCGAAGTTCGAGAACGACAGCATCGCCACGCGCGGCTCGATCCCGAGGGTGCGGACGAGCCGCGCGGCGGCGTGGCCGATCTGCGCGAGCTGCTCCGCGGTCGGGTCGATGTTCACCGTGGTGTCGCCGCAGAAGATCACATGGCGCTCGAACACCAGCATGTACAACCCGCTCACCAACCCGGCCTTGGGGTGCGCGCCGATGACCTCGAGCGCGGGGCGGATGGTCTCGGGGTAGTGCATGTTGACTCCGGAGACCAGCGCGTCCGCGTGGCCCAGCGCGACCATGACCGAGCCGAAGTAATTCGAATTGTACAGCCGCTGATGCGCTTCCGCGAGGCTCAGCCCCTTGCGCTGCCGCCGCTCCCAGAGGTAGGTGGCGTACTGCTCGCGCCGCGTGGATGAGCTCGGGTCCTCGATGACGATGTCGTCGAGGGAGATCCCGGCGGCCCGCGCGGTGGCGGCGATGGTCTCGCGGTTCCCCAGGAGGATGGGGTGGGCGATCCCGTCGTCGACGAGGATGCGCGCGGCGCGGATGACCTTGGGCTCTTCCCCCTCGGGGAGGACGACGCGCTTGGGGTTCTGCATGGCGCGCGAGATGAGCCCGCGCATGACGCCCCGCGCGCGGCCGAGTCGCAGCTCGAGCTCCGCCTGGTACGCCTCGAGGTCGATGAACTCGTGCGCCGCGCCGCTCGCCACCGCGGCCCACGCCACGGCGGGGGCGACCCAGAGGAGGACGCGCGGGTCGAACGGGAAGGGGATGAGATACTCCCGGCCGAACGACACCGAGGAGAGCCCGTACAGCTTGGCCACGCTGTCGGGGACGTCCTCCTTCGCGAGCGCCGCGAGGGCGCGCGTGGCCGCCATCTTCATCTCCTCGTTGATCTGCGTGGCGCGCACGTCGAGCGCGCCGCGGAAGATGAAGGGGAAGCCGAGGACGTTGTTCACCTGGTTCGGGTAGTCGCTCCGCCCCGTGGCGATGATCGCGTCGTCGCGGACGGCGCGCACCTCGTCGGGGAGAATTTCCGGCGTGGGGTTGGCGAGGGCGAAGATGATCGGACACGGGGCCATCCGGGCCACCATGGCGCCGGTCACCGTGCCTCCCACCGACAACCCGACGAACACGTCCGCCCCCACGAGCGCTTCGGCGAGCGTGCGGAGCGACGTGGGGACCGCGAAGCGCGCCTTGTACGGGTCCATCGCCTCCTCGCGCCCCGCGTAGATCACCCCCGCGCGATCGCACATGATGATGTTCTCGCGGCGCACGCCGAGCCGCACGTAGTGCTCGGCCGTGGAGATCGCCGCCGCGCCCGCGCCGGAGAAGACGACGCGCACCTTGTCGATCTCCTTCCCGACGATCTCGAGCGCGTTGAGGAGCGCGGCCCCGGAGATGATCGCGGTCCCGTGCTGGTCATCGTGGAAGACCGGGATGCGCAGGGTGCGGCGCAGCGTCTCCTCGATGTAGAAGCAGTCGGGGGCGCGGATGTCCTCGAGGTTGATCCCGCCGACGGTGGGCTCGAGGAGCTGGCAGAAGCGCACCACGTCGTCCGGGTTCTCGGAGCCCACCTCGAGGTCGAACACGTCGAGGTCGGCGAACTGCTTGAACAGGTTCGCCTTCCCCTCCATCACCGGCTTCGCGGCGAGCGCGCCGATGTTCCCGAGGCCGAGCACCGCGGTCCCGTTCGAGACCACGGCGACGAGGTTTCCGCGCGAGGTATAGCGATAGACGTCGTCCGCCGTCTGCGTGATGGCCAGACACGGCTCGGCGACGCCCGGCGAGTAAGCGAGGGAGAGGTCCCGCTGGTTGTTGAGCGGCTTGGTGGGGACGACCGCGATCTTGCCAGGCCGTCCGTGCTCGTGATAGGCCAGCGCGTCTTCGCGATTGTAGCTCATCGATGGGGAAAAACTTGTAGCTTAGCCACCGTGCTCGAGAGCGTCAATCTTGGCAACCGATGTCGCGTACGCCCCGCCGGCGAATGGTGTGGTGAGAAAGATATCGAGGATCGCGACGCCGAGCTGCGGTCCGATGAACCCGCCCCCCAGGGCGAGGACGTTGGCGTCGTGGTGCTCGCGCGCGTACGCGGCGGAGGTGACGTCGCGGCAGGCGGCGGCGCGCACGCCGCGGATCTTGTTGGCGGCCATGCAGCTCCCGATCCCCGTACGGTCGACGACGATCCCGAACTGGGCGCGCCCGGCCGCGACCTCCTGGGCCACGGCGATCCCGAGGTCCGAGGGGTCGAGGAGCGCGTTCCCCCCGACCTCCGTGACGAAGGCGCTCAGCTCCTGCAAGCGGAGGGCGATCGCCTCGCGGAGCTCCACCGCGCTCACGTCGGCGGCGAGCGCCACGGGGTACGGGGCCAGCGGGAGCTCGACCGGCGCGGAGGAGCGTGTGGTTCGCGGAGGGGCGGTGGG
>JADGGM010000354.1 GCA_019689955.1 Gemmatimonadaceae bacterium | reverse complement strand
ACCCCGTTTATCTTAGTACAGAGATATCGCCCCCACCCATCGAGGAGGACTCGTGTCGCTCCGGCCAGTCAAGCAGATCATCGAAGCGAAGCCGACCATCGAGGGCGCGGGGGTGAAGCTGCGCCGCGCGTTCGGCTTCGGGAGCACGAAGGAGTACGACCCGTTCCTGCTGTTCGACGACTTCCGCAACGAGAACCCCGAAGACTACTTGCGGGGCTTCCCGTGGCACCCGCACCGCGGGATCGAGACGATCACGTACGTCCTCACCGGCACCGTCGACCACGGCGACAGCCTGGGGAACGGCGGCACACTCGGCGCCGGCGATGTGCAGTGGATGACCGCGGGGAGCGGGATTCTCCATCAGGAGATGCCCAAAGGGGATGCGCAGGGGCGGATGCACGGCTTCCAGCTCTGGGCCAACCTCCCGTCGTCGCTCAAGATGACCGCGCCGCGCTACCAGGACGTCTCCTCGGCCGACATCCCCGAGGTGATCGACGACGACGGCACGCGCGTCCGCGTGATCTGCGGCGATTTCTGGGGGAAGCGCGGCCCGGTCGACGGGATCGCGGCGGACCCGCGCTACCTCGACGTCTGGGTGCCCCCGCTCCGGCGCAAGGTGCTCCCGGCCGAGGTCTCGCGACACGCCTTCGCGTACGTGTTCGAGGGGAGCGGCGTGTTCCGCGACGCGTCGCAACCGCAGCGCGTGAAGACGGAGCTCGTCGGCCCCAACGCCGACCTCCCCGCCCCTCTGCTCGGCGACGTGGTGGGGGACCGGTCGCTCGTCCTGTTCGACCGCGGCGACGAGGTGACGGTGCAGGCCGGCGAGCACGGGATCCGCTTCCTCCTCGTCTCCGGGAAGCCGCTCGAGGAGCCGGTCGCGTGGTACGGGCCGATCGTCATGAACACGCGGGAAGAGCTGCTGCAGGCGTACGCGGAGCTGCAGAAGGGGACGTTCATCAAGCACCGCTGATCCTGCACGGCGCTCTCAGGGGGACGCGTCGCTCGCGACGCTGCTCCCCTGAGGGCGCTCACGCGATCCCCGCCCGCTCCTTCGCCTTCGCGATGATCGCCGCCATCACGTCGCGGTGCGCGGTGAAGGTGTCGTCGACCACCTGGAGCGTCGGGATGGCGTGCTCCGAGAGCGAGAGCGTCGCCGCGTCGAACCGCCCGAACCCCGACTCGTGCACCCCGCTGCTCCCGCGCCCCGGCGCGGGGCTGCTCAGGTGCTGGTAGCTCCGGCTGTACTTCGACCAGAGCGGACCCAGCCCCACCTGGAACATTGGGATGAAGCCGTGCAGGGCGTCGTACGGCATCTCCCCCACGCACGCGACGTGCGGGTAGCGCCGCCGGAGATTGAGCACGAGGCGGCGCGTCCCTTCGTGCATGTCCCCCGTCGTGCTGTTCACGTGCCCGCCGACGATGTCGAGGAAGTACGCGTCGACGCCGTACCGCTCGATCATCTCGGCGATGCGCCCCTCGAGGTGCTCACGCCAGACGTCGGCGCCGAGGTTCATGTAGCGGAGCCACCCGTCCTGGTGCCGGTCGTTGTTCCAGTCGACCCAGTCGAGGTCGTACACGTTCCCGTCGATCTTCTTCGTCACCCCGGCCGCGATGCGCGGCCAGATCGGGAGCTTGGTGTTGGCCGCGTTGGTGCCGAACATCGGCATGATCTTGAACCCCATCGCGTGCGCCTCGCTGACCAAGCGCCGGAACCCCGCATCGCCCCCCATGCGCTTGGAGACGGTGTACGTCGGGTAGTCCCAGTAGTAGCGCCCATCCCACGCCGAGATGAACACCAGGACGCGCTCCCCCGGGATCTGCGTCCGCATCCAGCGCAGGATCTCCGACATCTTCGCGAAGTCGTTGAAGATGTACCCGGTATAGTGCATCCCGTGGAGCGTCGTCACCATGGCGAGGTTTCGCATCCACGCCGGCACATCGGTGCGTGTCTCCCAGGGCGTGAGCCCGAACGCCTGCTCGATGTGCCGCAGGTGCAGCGCCGTGGCTTCCTCCGCCGACGCCGCGCGCCCGAGCCGCCACGTGGGGACCTCGACGCGCGTATCGTCGCGCCACGCGTCGTGCTCGTAGACGGCTTCGACGCGGTAGCTCGTCTCTCCCGGCGCCAGGTAGAACCGCTTCGGGCGCACGCGCGTGTCGAGCGAGGAGAGATAGAAGACGTCGGACGCGCCCTGGATCATGAGGAGCGGGGTCACCATGCTGCCGCCGGGGCCGTTCAGGTCTCCGGCGCCGAAGGTGTAGCCGGCCTGCAGCTCGTTGTCGTGCGGATCGCGGAACCCGCCTCCGCCGAACGACACCTGGCCGCGCGGCACGCGCCGCACGATCGTCGTGACGGTCTTGATCGGGTGCTCGCGCATCTCCGCGACGGCATCCCACTCGATGGCGGTCCCGCTCCGCCGCAGCAACGCCGTGAGCCGTCCGGGCGCCGTCATCTGCCCCCCCGCCCAGACGAAGCCGTCGCAGATCACGCGCAGTGCATCGCCGTTCCCCTCGACGCGCATGCGGGAGCGGTCGAGCCCGTACGTGTTCTCGTCGGTGAAGACGAGGAAGCCGAAGGTGTAGTCGCCGAACGCGACCGACGGCTCCGGGAAGTCGAAGCTGAACTTCTGGAACGAGCGCCCGCGTGGAGGGACGAAGATCTCGCTCGTCGAGGTGAGCGGGAGAATCTCCCCCGCCGGAAGCGTGCTCGGTGCGGGCGCGGGGGGGATGTCCGCGACCGGCCGCGCCACGGCAGTGCGATGCAGCCACGTGCCCGCGCCGGCGAGGCCGAGCACCTTGAGCCAGTCCCTTCGAGAGATGAAGTCGCCCATGGGAGGTCCGGTGACGAGGAGAGGGTGAAGTGCGGCCTACCGATGGTCCGCGGCGAAGAGGCGTGCGTCGAGCCAATCGGCGGGGACGGCGTCATCGCGATCGGTGCCGGGCGTCGCGGCGGGGATGATCGCCAGCGCCAGCTCGCGCACGCCGCGCACGTCGACGTCCACCGGCACCGCCGCGCTCCCGCGCGCGAGGGTGTCGCTGCGCCAGAGGACGCGGCCATCGCCGCGCACCTCGAACACGGCGCGCGCGGGCGCACCGCGCCGCCGGCCGTCGTCGAGCCCCACGCGCGCGGTGAAGCGCGCGAAGCGCCCCCAGAGCTGGTAGCGGATCTCCGACTGCGACAGCGTGCCGATCCCCGTCCGGTACGTCGTGCCGCCGACGGTGAGCGGTGCCCCCGTGACCGCGCGATTGCGGCCGAGCTGCTCCCAATCCTGCCGCACGCTCACCGGCTCGAGGTCGGAGACGAGGGCGCTGTCCGGCACCGTCGGCGTGTACGTGACCTCGGCGGCGTTCCGAGCCGGCGAGCCATCGGACCACATCGACCGCACGGTGAGCCGGTACGTGTGCCCGGGCGCCAGGCCGCGCAGCACGGCCCGCGGCGTGAACGCTTCGCCGACCGGTTGCCCATCCACCGCCACCTGATACGCGGCGCGCGGGTAGTACTCCACCGGCCAGCGCACCACCGCGCTCGACAACCCGGCCGCGGTCACCTCGATGCGCTCCGGCGACGTGACCGGGTAGACGTACGGGCGCGAGGGCTCGAACGCGAGGTCCCACGCCACCGTCTGCGTCGAGTCGCTCGCGATGGTCACCGTCGCGTAGCCCTGGTGCGTCGCCCACGACACGCGCACCGGCGCGCCGCGCCCCTCGCCACGCGCGCGGGCGGCGGCCAGGCGGTACGTCGCCGCGCCGCGCGGGAGGCCGATCGTGAGCGTGTACGGGTCGCCCGCGATCACGCGGCTCCGCCCGGAAAGCGCGGGGTGCGCGCTTGTCCCGCCGCTGTGCAGCGCGAGCAGGTCCACCCACCCCTGCGTGATGTGCCGGCTCGTGGACACGAGCACCGGCCGGTCCGTGGCGCGCACGAGCGTGACGACGCGCACGTCGGCCGGCGGCACGTCGACGAAGACGCCGTGCTCCCAAGCGCCGTAGTACGCGCCCCCCCAGAAATCGTAGACGTGGTACGTCGCCGTGGTGTCGAGGCCGAGGGCGCGCCAGGAGAGCAGACGCGTGGCGGTGCTGTCCGGGCTGTCGTTGAAGATCCCGACCACGTCGTAGTCGCGCCCCAGGTGGTGCACCTTGAGGTCGATGATCGGCTTGCGGATGTTGGCCGGCCGGAAGAGATCGAGCGGGCGGATGTCGGTCGCGGGGAAGACGCGCCGCAGCAGCTCCACGCGCGACGCGGGGAGGTCCGTGAGCCGATCGCTGCTCATGAGCGATTGCCCGGTGAGGCCGAACAGCGTCGCCCAGGCGCGCGCCGTACCGTCGGGCATCGGCGGGCGCACGAGGAGGACGTCGGGGTCGGAGTACCAGGCGATGTTGTGCAGGAAGTTCCAGCGCTGCACCGCGGCGGCGGCGCCCCGGCGCCCGGCCCCCCCCGGCGCGCGGCCGGCCCCGGGGGGCG
>JADGGM010000353.1 GCA_019689955.1 Gemmatimonadaceae bacterium | reverse complement strand
CGAGGTCATCGCGCGCGTGGTGGCGCGCGCGAAGCGCATGCCCGCCGGGAGCTGGGTGCTCGGCCGCGGGTGGGACCAGAACCGGTGGGGGGACACGCGCTTCCCCACGCACGAGGCGCTCACGCGCGCGGTGCCCGACCACCCGGTCGTGCTCACGCGCGTGGACGGCCACGCCCTCCTCGCCAACGCCGCGGCGATGGCCGCCGCGCACGTGACCGCGGCCACCCGCGACCCCGCGGGCGGGCGCCTCCTCCGCCTCCCGAACGGGCAGCCGTCGGGGGTGTTCATCGACAACGCCCAGGGGCTCGTGCGCCGCGCCATCCCCGCGCCCACGCACGAGGAGATCCTGCGCGCCCTCGCCGACGCCGCGGCCGACGCGAACCGGTGGGGGCTCACCGGCGTCGACGACCCCGGCGAGCCCGAGGTCGTGATCGATGCGATCGAGGAGCTCGCGAAGAACGGCGCGCTCCCGCTCCGGACGTACGTCATGATCGCCGACGACTCGGCGGCCATCGCGCACTACTTTCAGCGCGGGCCACAGAGCGCGCTCTACGACGGCCACGTCTGGATTCGCAGCATCAAGCTCTACGCCGACGGCGCGCTCGGCTCGCGCGGCGCCGCGCTCCTCGATCCGTACAGCGACGACCCGGAGAACTACGGGCTCCTCGTCTCCACCCCCGAGCACCTCCGCACCGTCGCCATCGCCGCGCTCCGGCACGGCTTCCAGGTGTGCACGCACGCCATCGGGGACCGCGGGAATCGCATCGTGCTCGACGCCTACGAGGCGGCGCTCGACTCGGTCCCCACCGCGGACCACCGCTTCCGCATCGAGCACGCGCAGGTCCTCGACCACGCCGACATCCCGCGCTTCGCGCAGCTCGGCGTGATCCCTTCCATGCAGGCGTCGCACCAGACGAGCGACATGTACTGGGCCGAACGGCGGCTCGGGGCCGGGCGCGCCTACGGCGCCTACGCCTGGCGCTCACTCCTCGCCACCGGCGTGGTGATCCCCAACGGCACCGACTTCCCCGTGGAGGCGGTGAACCCCATGCGCACGTTCCACTCCGCCGTGAGCCGCGAAGACGAGCACGACTGGCCCCCCGGTGGGTGGCACCCGGAGCAGAAGATGACGCGCGAGGAAGCGCTGAAGTCGATGACGATCTGGCCCGCGTACGCGGCGTTCCAGGACTCGGTCATGGGCTCGCTCTCCCCCGGGAAATACGCCGACTTCGTGGTCCTCGACCGCGACATCATGCGGATCCCGGTGGAGGAGATCCTGGCGACGCAGGTGGTCGCCACCTACGTCGGCGGGCGCGCGGTCTACCAGCGCTCGTCGAGCACCGCCACATCGGTTGCGCGGTGACCCCCCGCCACGCCCACGGCGCGCTCGGGCTCGCCACGCGCACCGTGGTTGACAGCGGCGGAGCGGGGCGATGACGTTACGCTGACGCTCCGCGCGTTGTCTGGAGATCGGTCCCCGCGGGCTCTCTCTCTCACGCCTTCACCGTCCAGTTCTGCCATGCTCTCCGACTCCTCGATCGCCTTCCTCAAACGGCTCCTCGACACGCCGGGGCCGTCCGGCTTCGAGTCCGCCCCGGCCCGCCTGTGGCGCGAGGAGGCGCGGCGGTTCGCCGAGGTCCGCGGCGACGTGCACGGCAACAGCATGGCGACGGTGAACCCGCACGGCGGGCCGACGATCATGCTCGCCGGGCACATCGACGAGATCGGGGTGATCGTCCAGCACATCGACGACGAGGGGTACGTCTACCTCGGCGCGATCGGCGGGTGGGACCCGCAGGTGTTCGTCGGGCAGCGCATCCGTTTCCTCGGCGCGCGCGGGGAGGTGATCGGGATCGTCGGGCGGAAGCCGATCCACGTGATCAAGCAGGAAGACCGCGACCGCGCCGTGAAGCTGAGCGATCTGTGGGTCGACATCGGCGCGTCTTCGCGCGCGCAGGCCGAGGAGCGGTTGAGCGTCGGCGACGCCGGGGTGATCGACTCCCACACCGTCGAGTTCCCGAATGGCCTCATCGCCTCGCGCTCGATCGACAACCGAATCGGCGCGTTCATCGTGCTCGAGGCGTTGCGGCGCTACGCCGAGCGGCCCGGCGCGGCGAAGGTCGTCGCCGCGGCCACCACGCAGGAGGAGATCAGTTGGCGCGGGGGGGGCGCGGGCGTGTCCGCGACGAGCATCGGCGCGCAGATGGCGATCGTCGTCGACGTCACCTTCGCGACCGACCACCCGGGGATGGACAAGAAGGAGCACGGCGACCACCGTATCGGCGGCGGCCCGGTGCTCACCCGCGGCTCGATCATCTCCCCGGTCGTCTTCCGCCTCATCCGCGAGGCGGCCGACGACCTGAAGATCCCGTACACCCTCCAGGCCGCGGGGCGCGACACGAGCACCGACGCCGACATGATCCACGTCGCGCGCGAGGGGATCGCCACGGCGCTCGTCTCGGTCCCCAACCGCTACATGCACTCCCCCAACGAGCTGGTGAGCCTCGAGGACCTCGACCGCACGGCGACGCTCCTCGCGGAGGCGTGCCGCCGCGTCACCGCGCAGACGGACTTCACGGCGCGCTGACGGCGCCGGAGCGCGCTACTCGTCCTCCTGTTGGCGCGGGACCGCGCCGCTCGCGCGCTGTTTGCGCCCCATCATCACCCACGATGCGGCGCCGCGCACTGCCTTCTCCTTGTCGCGGAGCAGCGCCTGGAGCGCGGCCAGCGCGCCCGACGACCGGACCTCCCCCAGTGCGTGCACCGCGGCCACGCGCATCGGCGTCGGGCGCGACTTGAAGAAGCGCCGGTCCGTGCTCGCGATCTCGGCCAGCTTCTTCACTGCCTCGGGGGTCCCGAGCTGGCCGAGCGCGGCGAGGATCGCCAGCTGGACGTTCTGGTCCGTCTCGCGGTCGTACGCGCGGATGAGCGCCTCGACCGAGCTCGCGCGGTTCGTGGCCAGCGCGTCGGCGGCGAGCTCGCGCAGCTCGGCCGGCGCCTCACGCAGCATCCCGCGCACCCCCTTGACCGCGGACGTGCTCCCGAGCTTGGCCAGCGCGGCGGCCGCCGCGGCGCGCACACGGTCGTCGGGGTGTGAGAGCAGCGCGGTCAGCTCCTCGTCCGCCTCGGCGACCCGCAGCTCGCCGAGCAGCTCCGCGGCGTTGCGCACCACGTACCACCGCGGATCGCCGAGCATGTGCACGAGCGTCCGGACCCCCGTGCGGAGGCGGAGGAGCGCGTCGTAGTACACCCGCCGGTCGCCGATCGACGGGGCCGAGATGAGCGCCTCCACGAGCGCCTCCACCCCGGCGTCCTCGGCGCGCGTGAGGATCGTCATGTACTGCTCGTGGTTCTCCCGGCGGCGCGGGAGCAGCTCGGCCACGCAGCGGAGCACCGACGGCGTCCAGAGCCGCCGCACGGCGATCCCCATCTGCCGCTTGATCGTGCGGTCCTCCATCTTCGCCTCACGCTCCACGAGCCCGTAGAGCACGTCGGCCACGATGTCGAGCCGCGCCTTCTGCGCCGACTCCGCGGCGAGCGCGACGAGCGCGTCGAGCTGATGCAACGCCGCCTGCGCCGTGCGGGCCGCGTCGAGCTGCTCGAACAGCTTCACCATGGACCCCTTGGGCGTCTCCGTGGCGGAGAAGGACCGGAACATGTGCTCGGGGTCCTGCTCGTGCACGAGCGCATCCCCGCCGTCGGCGGTGTCGCCGTCGCGGTCATCGGCCGCGGCGGCGGCGCCCGCGGCGGCGAAGATCGACGTGTCGGAGATCATCCCCGGGAGCGCCGACGCCGCGCCCTGGGCGCCGCGGTGCGCCGCCTGCGGCGCAGACGGGGGCGCCTCCACCTTCACCGCGATCGTCTGCGCATCGAAGAGCCGGAGCGCCGTGACCACCTGGTACCCGCCATCCCCCGGCTCCGGCTCGCGTGCGAGGAGGCGCGCCGCGAGCAGCAGCTCCGCCGGGGACGCGCGCTGCGCCACCCGCAGCTCCGTCACGGCGTGCCCGATGAGCTGCGCCGTGAGGTCCTGCGCCTCGGCCACCGCCTCGCTCGCCGGTGCGCCGTTCACCAGCAACTGCCAGTCGCGCGTGGAGAGCGTCACCTCCCCCTCGCGCGACGCGGCGACCGCGGCGTGCAGGGTCGCGAGCTGCGCATCATGCGCCTCGCGCTCGTTGAGGAAGAGCCAGACGAGGTGCGCGAAGTGGCGGGCGAAGGCGCAAGATGAGTCCATGATGGCTCGCGATGTCACGTTCTTGTACGGGTCGGGTCGGTGGCGGCGTGGGAGGATCAGGGCATCTTGGGACTGCGTGCGAAATTTCTTCCCCGATATTCGACCCCCAACGGTGTACGATCGTAACAACGCCGAGAGGGTGCGCCCTCGGCACACGGGGCGAGTGGGGTCGAGGGGGAGAGTCGGTCACCGTCATGTGCGCCCCCGGCGCGCGGGGGCGAGCGATGGGC
>JADGGM010000352.1 GCA_019689955.1 Gemmatimonadaceae bacterium | reverse complement strand
GCGCCGAAGCGCTGCGCCAGCGACGGTGGCGCGTTGTAAGCCACGGAAAGGCTCATCAGCCGCAGCGTGCTCACGGTCTGGAGGAGTCCGTAGGGCGTCACGTTCATGACCGCGACCGCCGCCTGCTCGCTGAATGGCGCGGTCGGATCACTCACTCCGCGCAAGAAGAAGCCCCCACCACCCGCCGCCGTGCTCATGGCCTGGTTGATCTGCGTCAGCCCATCCTGGTAGTCGAGATTCGCGCTCGCGGTCACCGCACCGCGGAAGAGCGACACGGTCGACGAGATGTTTGCCTCGTAGTTCGGGACCGTCTCCCCCATGAACACTGCGGAGTCTCCCACCTGCACCTCCGACGCCTCGATGATCCCGTTGCCATTGACGTCGGCGTACGCGAGAATCGGCTTGGCCCACTGTCCGAAGAGTGGATAATTGGGCGCGATGCGCTGGCCGTTGCTGGCGTAGAACGGGTCCACCCCTTTTCCGAGCTTGGTGACGAGGTTGTGGTTGCGGCTCAGGTTGAGCGTCGCGCTCCACGTGAGCGGGTCGCTGCGCACGAGCTGCGTGCTCACGTTGAGCTCGAGCCCCGTGTTGCGGATCTCGCCGATGTTCTTGAGGATGCTCACACTGCTTCCGTAGACCGAGGGCGCGACCGGGACGCTCATGAGCGCGTCGTAGCGCGTCTTCCGATAGGCGGTGATCCCCACCGAGAGCCGGTCGTCGAGGAGGTCGGCGTCGAAGCCCCCTTCGATCTCCGTCGAGCGTTCGGGCTTGATCGTCGTGTTGCCGAGCGTCGAGATCTGGTTCACGTCCACGAGGCTGCTGTCGAGGAAGGGGCGCGAGGTCCGGTAGAGCCGCAGCTTGTCCGTGGGCCCCGGCCATACGCCCGCCTGGCCATAGGCGGCCCGGACGCGGAGCACATTGAAGAGCCCCTTGAACGGGAAGAATGGCTCGTCGGAGAGGAGCCAGGAGAGACCGAGCTTGGGGAAGACGGGGAGCTTGACCTGCGAGCCGAAGCTCGAGCTCCCGTCGATCCGGAGCCCCGTGGTGATGGTGAAGCGCCGGTGCGTGAACGAAGGCTCCAGGTACCACCCGAAGCTCGTCACGTCGGTCGCGACCTCGTTCGAGCTCACGATCTCGCCGGCCCCGTTGAGCGACGTGGTGCCGGCCGCGAGATCGCGCACCTGGGTGGCGAGCTGTGTGAGGGCGGTCCTGGTGTAGTTGGCCCCCCCGGCGAGCTGGAGGTGGAAGCCCCAGAACAGTGGCGCGGTGGCGGTCGCGTTCAGGTTCACGGTGCTCACCACCGAGGTGCCATCGCCCACGCTCAAGGCGCCCGCGCTATCCAGGTTGGTGAGCATGCCGCGAGGGAGGAGTACTTCGTCATGCCGGCCGACGACGTTGAGCCCCGCTTGGGCGCTCGTGGTGAGCCAGGACTTCGGACGCCACGTGAGGCTGGCCGCGTTGGTGAAGTTCGTCGCTTGGTCCGTGGCCCGCTGGTAGAAGTCCGGAATGAGCGCATCCTGCGTGTTGAGCCCCACGGCGCTCCCGACCCAATACGTGCCGGTGACCGGGTCGACGTACGTGCGCATGAGCGTGGCCAGCTCGCGCTCGAGGTCCGAGCGCTGCTGCGTCTGCCGCGTGAGCATCGTGGAGAGCGAGGCCTCGGTGTGATCGCCGAGCCGCGCGGTGAGGCGGCTCGACCCGCTCCACTGCGTGAGCGTCTGCGGCCGGCGCATCCAGGAGGGGGGCGTCGTGCCGTGCAGCGTCTGGAAGCGCGCGACTTCCACGTCGGGGAGGGTGAGGATCCCCGTCTCATCGGCGTAGCTCCCGGTGAGCGCGTAGGTGAGCGCGCCCGTCCCCCCCGAGACGCCGAGCGAGGCCTTGAGGTTGTCGCCGTGCCCCAGCACCGTGTACTTCGGGTCGTTCAGCGCCTGGAAGCGCACCACCTCGCCATCGGGCTGGCACTGAAACTGGGTGAGCGGGCAGATCGCCCGCTTCCCGGTGTTCACCATCGTGCCCCACCGGTAGATCCCGTCGGGGTACTCGCCCGGCATGTAGCTCGTCCCGCGCGAGACGCTCGCGGTCCACCGTGCGGGCCCTGCCTGCCCCTTCTTGGTGGTGATCACGATGACGCCGTTGGCGGCATCGGGCCCGTAGAGCGTGGCGGCCGAGGGACCCTTCATCACCTCGATGGTCGCGATGCTGTGCGGATCGATCTGGTCCAGCGGTGAGGGGGCGGGAATATCGTTCCCCAGGGCACTGCCGGAGCGCTGCAGCTGTGCGAGATTGTTGCTCGTCGAATCGGACTGCGCGTAGTAGACGCGAATGCCGTCGACGATCACGATCGGGTCGTTCGATCGCAGCGCGCTCGCCACGCCGCGGAGCCGGAGCCGGCTCGGGTCCCCGGGCGCACCTGAGGTGTGCTGCACCACGAGCCCGGGCACGCGCCCTTCCAGGAGATCGGTGACGCTCGTCACCGGCTGCGTCCGGACGATCGAGTCGACATCGAGCATGGTGACGTCGTTCCCCACCTCGTAGCGCCGCTTGGGCCCGGTCGGGGTCACGACGACGTCCTGCAGCCGGGTCATGCTCATGTGGAGCGCGAAGTCGACGCGGACCCGTGCGCTGTCGGTGATGACCACCTCGCGCTCGCCGGCCACGTAGCCCAGGTGCCGCGCCGTGACCACCCGCACGCCGGCCGGCACCCGGGGCAGTATGTACCACCCTTGCGCGTTCGTCATGGCGGTGTGGGAGGTGCCCGTGATGCTCACCACGACATTCGCGAGCGGCTGTGCGGTCGCTGTATCGGTCACGCGCCCGAACACGGTACCGGTCGCCGCATCCTCGTCGGCCCGCGATTCCTCAGCCTGCGCGGCTTTCTCGAGGACCACGGCGCCGAGCGAGGAGACATGGAAGGTGACGCCGGTCCCCGCGAGCACGCGGTCGAGCGCGGTCTGCACCGTGCCGTTGCGCAGCTCGACCGAGACCACACGATCCAGCGACACGACACGATTCGAGTAGATGAGCGTGACACCGCCCTGCTTCGCGATCGCCTGCAACGCATCGCGCAACGGCACGCGCCGCAGATCGAGCGAGATGACCCGCTGGAGCGGCGATGCCGGTGCAGCGCCGCGCTGCTGTGTGCCGGCGGGTGCCGCCGGCTGCGCCGGGGCCCGAGTGGCCGGCGCAGCCCGAACTTCCTGCGCGCTGAGAGTGCCCTGTCCGGCCAGCGCGATGGCGACGAGGCACCACCCCGCGACGTGCGAACGTAGACTCATGCGCCTCCTCGTGGTTGGGTGTCCGGGCGATCGGGTGCTCGCTCGGCGCGTGGTCGTCGATGTGCGCCCGCGGTCAGCGGCCGAACGGTCCTGCGACATCGTGGATCGGGTCACCGCGCTCGGAGCCAGACCATCGTCCCGCGCCGTTCGGCGCGCATGTCGAGCGATGCGCTGAGCGCGTGCAGAACATCATCGAGCCCCGCGCCCTGGAACGACGCGGTCACGGTGGCGCTCAACAGCGCGGAGTCCTGCACGACGAACTGCACGTCGTACCATCGCTGGAGCTGCCCGAGGACCTCGCCGAGCGGCGTATCCACGAACACCAACCGCCCCTCCGCGAACGCCAGATAGCGATCGACGTCGACATCGTGCTGCACGGTGATGACGCCGCTCGCCGACATCGCGCCGAGGTCGCCGGCGTCGAGCACCACGGGCTGCGACGCCGCCGTCCCGCGCGGCGAGAAGGCCACCTGGCCGCTCTTGACCACCACCACGACGCGGCCGTCGTCGGCGTACCCGCGCACGCTGAACTCCGTGCCGAGGTCCTGCATCACGGCATCGCCCACGTGCACGCGGAACGGGCGCCGAGGATCGTGCGCCACGGTGAACAGCGCCTCCCCGTCGAGGTAGACATCGCGTCGCGCGCCGAGCGGCTCGCTCCACCGCAGCCGGCTCTGCGCGCCGAGCGTGACGCGCGTGCCGTCGTCGAGCCGGACCGTGGCCCGCTGTCCGCGCGGCGTCACGTACTCGCGCATCGCCACCGCGGCCGGCGTCTTCGCGGTCGCGGCGATGTGGAGGAGCGCGGCCGACGAGACGATCACGAGGATCGCGGCGGCGATCGCGGCGATGCGAGTGCCCCACGAACGACGCTCGCGCCCCAGCGTATGATCGCTGACCAGTCGCAGCGGACGGCGCCGATTGGTCCGCATGGTCCGCTGCACGTTCGACCAGATTTCCTGCGTATCCCAGCTGCGGGCGGGGCGGCGAGCGTTCCAGATGCGGCGCAGCTCCTCGAGCTGCGCTCGGTGCGCCGGTGACTCGTCGGCCCAGCGCTCGATCTCGAGTGTCTCGTCAGCGGAGCATTCGCCCGCGAGGTACCGTGCCAACAGGGCATCAGAGAGTGCCTGCATGCCCCCGAGACACGATATCGGTGGGGCACCCCTAACTCCTGTCACTTATAAACAACTGAAG
>JADGGM010000351.1 GCA_019689955.1 Gemmatimonadaceae bacterium | reverse complement strand
GTCCGCGACCCCGCGGCGGGGCGCCGGCCCTACCACCACCCGCCCCAGTTCGGCCACACGGATCGGAGTCCCCGCCGCCGTCGCGCCGACGACGACGTTCTCGATGTCCCGGATGCTCTTCAGGTACCCGAGCCCGCGGACCATGTACTCGCGCTCGGCGAGCTCCATCGTCATGGCGCCGACGTCGTTGTTGGCCGCGCGAATGGCGGCGATCACTCGCGTGACCGGGATGCCGTACGCGAGGAGCTTCGCCGGATCGATGTCGACCTGGTACTGCTTCTCGAACCCGCCCACGCTCGCCACCTCGGAGACGCCGGGTACGGCGGTGAGCGCGTAGCGGAGATACCAGTCCTGCAGGCTCCGCAGCTCGGCCAGGCCGAGCCGCCCGGTCGTGTCCTCCAGCACGTACTGGTACACCCAGCCGAGCCCGGTCGCGTCGGGGCCGAGCGTCGGGGTGACGCCCGCCGGCAGCTTCCCCTTGATCCCGTTCAGGTACTCGAGCACGCGGCTCCGGGCCCAATAGAGATCCGTGCCGTCCTCGAAGATCACGTACACGAAGCTCACGCCGAAGAACGAGTACCCGCGCACGGTCCGCGCGCCGGGCACCTGGAGCATCTCCGCCGCGATCGGATAGGTGACCTGATCCTCGACGATGCGCGGCCCCTGTTCGCTGTAGTCCGTCTGGATGATGACCTGGACGTCGGTCAGGTCGGGGAGCGCTTCCAGCGGCGTCCTCGCGATCGCCCAGAGCCCGGCGATGACCGTCGCGCCGGTGAGCAGCAGCACGGCCGGCCGGTTGCGCACGACCCCTGCGATGATGCGCGCGAGCATGCGGCTACTCCTCCTTCCGCGGGGCCGTCATGTCCATCCCGGGCATGTCGCCCATCCCGCCCAGCGCGGTGCCGAGGTTCGACTCGGCGTCCACGAGGAAGGTCGCCGATGCGACGACCGTGTCCCCGGCCGCGATGCCGCGGAGGATCTCGATGCGATCGTCCGTCGTCATGCCGAGCGTCACGAGGCGCGGCTCGAGCATCCCATCCGGCCGCTTGACGAACACGAGGTTGCGTTCCCCCGTCGACAGCACGGCCGAGCGCGGCACGCTGAGCGCGCGCGCGCGTCCGAGCCCGGTCACGCGGATGGTCGCGTACATCCCGGGCTTGATCCGGAGTGACGGGTTGGGGAGCTCCATGCGCACGCGCGCGGTGCGCGTCTCGGCGTCGAGCGTCGGGTACACGTAGGTGATGCGTCCCGACAACGTCTTCCCGGGGAGCGCCTCCAGCTCTGCCACGGCGTGCTGGCCGACGCGCACCGCGGGGAGATCCTGCTCGAACACCGCTCCCTCCACCCACACGGTGCCCAGGTCGGCAATCCGGTAGAGCGCGTCGCCGGCCATGATCTTCTGCCCTTCCAGCACCCGCTTCTCGACCACGAACCCACTCACCGGCGCGCGAAGCGTGAGCGTGCGCTGCACTTCGCCCGTTCGCTCGATGCGCGCGATGTCGCTCGGCGCGATGTCCCACGACGC
Source organism: Gemmatimonadaceae bacterium (assembly GCA_019689955.1). Lineage (GTDB taxonomy): Bacteria > Gemmatimonadota > Gemmatimonadetes > Gemmatimonadales > Gemmatimonadaceae > JADGGM01. The sequence continues at coordinate 2,949 of JADGGM010000351.1, read as the reverse complement.
GAGCCGGCGTCGCGCCGACGTGAGGAGGTCGGCGGCGTCGCGCCGCGCCTCCGCCGAGCCCTCGGCGACGTCCAGCACGAGCCGCTTGGCCAGCAGCAGCTCCTCCTGCGCCGTCACGAGCATCGGGGAGTAGAGGCGGAGGAGCGGCGCGCCGGCCCGCACCGGTTGACCGGTGACGTCGACGTCGAGATGCTCGACCCAGCCGTCGATCTTCGGCGCGATCACCGTCACGCGCCGCTCGTCGAACGTCACCTGGCCGACGGTGCGAACCTCCTTGTGCAGCGGCCCCATGGACGCGACGGCGTACGTCACCCCGATGCGCCGCGCCTCCGCGGGAGAGAGCATGACCGGGCGCGCGCGGTTCGTCGCCGCGGCGTCGCCGTGGACGTGCGCCGGCGCGTCCACCCGCGGCTCGGAGCGGCGCGTCCCGAGATACGCCGCAGCGGCCGCGGCGAGCACGATGGCAACGTACGACGCCCCGCGCAGCACCCGCCGGCCGCGCCCGCCCGGCGAGCCGAACGGAGCGTCGGTCCGCCGGGCGATGTCGTGTGGTGGCGGTGGCTGATCGGGCGCGCCGGTCGAGCGCCCCGTGGTGCCGGTGGTCGGCGTGCTCATCGTACCTCCTTCACCGGCGCAGCCGTATCGGCCGCGAGGCGCACACTGCGATCGGCGTCGAAGAGCGCGCGCCCCAGCAGCATCTCGAGCTCGGCCCATGCCCTCCCCTGCTCCGCGTCGAGCGCGAGGAGCTCCTGGCGGTACGCGTTCACCGCCATGCGATCGTCCAGGAGCGTCATGAAGTCGACGCTCCCGACGCGGTAGGCCGCGAGCGCCGAGGCCGCGGTAGCTTCGGCCTGCGGGATGACGGTCGTGCGGTAGAGCGCTGCGAGGCTTCGCGCGCGGACGAGGCGCGCATACGCCTCCGTGACGCGCGCGCGGGTGTCGGCGCGCATCGCCGCGAGGTCGGCGGTGGCCATCTGCTGCATCGCCGCAGCCTCCTCCCGCATGGGGAGCTGGCGTCGCCCGGCGAAGATCGGGAGCGACGCGCCCAGCATGAGGCTCGCCATCCGCTCAGTGCCCATCGCGCCCGCGCGTTGCCCGTACTGGAGCCCGACGGTGAGATCGGGCCAGATCTCGCGCCGGGCGAGCCTCGTCTGCGCATCGGCCGCCCGCACGGTTTCCTCTCCGGCCTCGACCATCGGGCGGGCCGTCACGGCGATCGCCACGAGGGAATCGAGCGGCATCACGGTGTCGGGAAAGACCGGCAGCACCGGCGTCGCGACGACGGCGTCGGGCGGCCGGTCGACGAGCGCGGCGAGGCGCGCCCCGATCGCGGTGCGCATCGTCGTCATCCGGATCGTGTCCTCGACCATGCGCGCGACCTCCACCTGTGCCCGGAGCACATCCGCCTGGCGTCCGCCCTCGCCGACGCGGTACATCGCCTCCGCCGTCGCGCGGATGTCCCGCACCAGCCGGAGCGTCTCGCGGGCGATCGCGAGTCCGTGGTCCGTCTCGTAGAGATCGTAGAATGCCATGGCGGCGTCGGTGCGGACCTCCCACGCCGCGTCGCGCGCACGCGCCGCCGCGGCCGCGGCGTTTGCCGACGCAACGCGCCCCGCGAGCCCGAGCTTCCCGGCGACCGGCACCATCTGCATGACCTGGATCTGCGTCATGCCGATCGGGTCCATGGGGCGGAAGCCCGGGATCGTGTAGTTCATGAGCCCGATCTGGAGCTGCGGGTCGGGGGGCGTCTTCGCGGCGGGCACGCGCGCCCGAGCCGCGCGCGCGAGCGCCCGCGCCGCCGCGGCGCGTGGGCTCGCGCGTTCGACGGCGCGGAACAGGTCGCCGAGGATGAGGTGCGCGGGCGTCGCGCGCTCCTGCGCGAGCGCGGCTCGTGCCGCGAGGATGGCGACGCCGATCCCGATGGTGACCAGCGTCGGCCGCGCGAGCGCGAGGGGGCCCCGCCGCACGGTATGCCGAACGATGCTGCTCGTGTTCACTGTCGTCTCCGGTTGTGCGCGCGCGCCGAAGCCATTCGGCACGTCAGCGCAACGTCATCGTGCCCGCGGCGTCCGATGCCAGGTGGACGCGGGGCGGCGCTTGGACGAGATGACGCGGAGACTACGCCCGGGGCGGTGGGAGATCGGGCGCGGTGGTGCGGGTAGGCGGGATCAGCGTGCGGCTGGCCGGGAGGGACGCGCCAGGGCGCGCGGCGATCGCGATCTCGGACGCCCCGGCGCTCACGACCACGGGCGCGCACGACGCCATGACAGCGCAGCCACCGGGGATCGCACTCTGGCTGGTGTGCGTCGTGGGTGCGCCCGATATCGTGGAGATGTGCGGCGCCTGGCGGACCGATCCACCAGCCACCATGCGCGCGGCGCAATGCCGGGCGTGCGCCCCGGCGTGCCGGCCATGTGCCGCGTGCGCATGGGCGTGCGACAGGCACGCCCCCCACGCTCCGGATGCGGGTGCGAGGAGGAGGAGCACGCCCATGAGCAATGCGACGACGCGGCGCAGGTGGATCATGACAGGCTCGATCGGCTCGGGAGCACCCTTCCCCGGCGCGTGGGGGCCGGCGAGCGGCGCTCAGCCACTATGGGCGGAAAGTAGACGACCCACGCCATGCAACGCAATCGGGAAAGAGAGGACAGCTGCCTTCGACCGCCGGAACTTGCGCACGCGCTCCCAGCGCACCGGCCGGAGAGGTGCGGGTCCTCGACCGATGGTGGATTCCGGCGCGGGCGGCGCGGGTGAGCGGGAGCGGCTCGCGGCGCCCGCAGGGCGACGTCGCCTCCCCTTGAACGCGGCGGTGCCGCGTCGCACTTTCGTATCCGCTACGCAGCGTTGCCCTGCGCCGCACGGCGCCCATCCTGTGGTTCTCGTCCGGCCCTCCGCCCATGCCGCTCACGTCATTCGCCCGCCCGAGGCTCGCGGTCGCGATCGGTCTCG
>JADGGM010000350.1 GCA_019689955.1 Gemmatimonadaceae bacterium | reverse complement strand
AGCGATGATCTGCTCCTCGGTGAACCTGCTCTTCCGCATGGCTCCTCCTCCGGGGGAGCCCCAAAATAGCTGGATCAGGTTCCGGGGGTCAGCTCACCGTCCAGTTCAGAACGGACCGGAATCCGAGCCCCCTGTTCCCAATGTACTCAGTGCGCGCTTCTCGTTTGGGGCTGCTGTCACTCAAAACCAGCGATTTTACACCGCGGGGGCTGAACGGTGTGCCGGTGTTGCCAATGCACAGGCCATACGGCCGCAACACCATGTGGACACAGTTCGGACCGTATCCCCGGCCGGCGTCGTCGGCGTTTTGGAGCAACTCGAGGACCTCACGACCGTGGTAGTCACGAACGTGCCCCACCTCGCGGTCGTAATTCGCCGTAACCTCGTCCGCATCGGAACGATAGACCTTCTCGCGCGTCCGGCGACATTCCCGGATCCATTCGGACCACTCGCGTTCCGTCATGGACTCCTCCGCGACAACGTGACCGGCGACGTGTGCAAGAGCCTGAGGCGTGCCGCCGAATAGCCATTGCGCCATATTCTGGCTTCGGCCAACACGGCCGGTCTCCCGGATTTCAATGCGATGGGGTCAGCGCAATACGCCTAGACTGCGACAGAACTATCTCGGCCGACCGCGATGCTGCCGGTAACATCGTCGGACTTGGCCACCGCTTCGGCCCGTATACGGCGTAGTGACCTCCTGCGGCAGGCTCGGGCGGTTCCCGATGCCTCACCCGTCATGCGGCCCGCTCCAGGTGACGATTCAGCCGGATCCCCTCCCTCCGCCCGTTGGAGAACGCAAAGGTCAGCGTGGCGTAGTCGAAGACGGCATCATCCTTGTGGACCGCCGCGTGGTGATTCGGGCAGAGGAGGGCCATGTTGTCCAGCACGTCGTCCCCGCCGCGGGAGAGCCACTCGATGTGATGGCCGTTGCAGAGGCGGACGGCGTAGCGCGCGTAGGGATCGAACTCGCAGATCTGGCAACGCCCGTCGTAGAGCTCGTGAAGGGTCTCCACATTCCGCCGTGCCCGCGTGACGTCGACCGTCTCGTACAGGTACTGCATCCGCACGTCCCGCCGCTCGCCGCTCTCCTCGATGAGCCGGGTGCGGGCACGCTCGCCGAAGAGGAGCCGCGCCTCGAACTCGTCCTCAGCAAAAATCCCGGCCGCCCGGGTGTGGGGAAGGTCGCGGGCGAACGCGGAAAGCACCCGGTGGTCCTCCGCCGTGAGGGGCCGGACGGCGGCGTGGCCCTGGAACGAACGGCCGAGCACATCGGCCTCCGCCCGGACGCTCAGAGCGCGCCGGATGAGGGGCTCCGCGTTGTTGCGCGGGGCATCGACATCGAAGTAGCGCGACCGGCCGAGATCGCCCCAGACCCGAAACCGCCCGTAGCGGTAGTTGGGCGAGTTCAGGGTAACGGCGCGGACGACCAGCTCGGCGGCGAGGGCGTAGAGGCCGTCCCGCCGCCGGGTGAATGCCCAGACGCTCTCGCCAGGCCCCGCCTCCTTCATGGCCGGGCTGTTCTGGTTCAGGTGGAAGCCGAAACCAAACCGGCGATCACGCCGGTAGTTGTCCGAACGCCAGTGGTAGAGGAGGTGCATCGGGCCTCATCCGACGTAAGACACCCGTTGCGGTAGCCCGTGGCGCCCGTCGCGAGCGGCGCGGTCGCCCGCCGTTCCGGTGAGCCATCTGCCCGGGTCCAAAGTCATCAACTGCGAGCGCCAGGCCCCACGAACGCCCGGACGAGCCGGCTATTCCGCTTCGTCGCCAATCGGCGCACCGTGAATCAATGCCAGCGCCTTGCCGACGTAGGTACGCAGTTCGGCATGCGGGATGTCGGTCTGACGCGGTTGCGAGTCTCTTCCGTGCTCGTAACGCGTCACGAAATCGTTCACGGAATCCAACGTCTCATACTCGCGCTTCGCGATCGCGAGCGGACTCGGAGCTTCCGCGGTTCGGATCCTTCCGAGGATCTCGCCGAGCGTGCTCGAACGCGGGACTTCGCCCGGGAACCGGCGGCGGTAGTACTCTTCCAAGGCCGTCCGAATGGACCGAACGACGAAGAGGCGATCGTCGCTGCCGCTTCCGTCCCAGAACCGCCGGAGGCGATCGTAATCCGCAAAATAGCCGTCACGGACAGCCTCTTCGATGTCCCAGGCACGGAGCACGCTCCGGTCGGCGCCGACCCGCTCGATCTGTAAGCTCTTCCGCGTGGAGGGATCGGCCTTCTCCCAAACCTCCCAGGCGAACGTGAGGTCGTGCGTGAGCACGATCACCTGCTTGCAACGCCCGGCAACGCGAAGGATCTGTTCCGCCGTGAAGTTGCGCCGGTTCCGATCGAGGCTCGTCATCGGATCGTCGAACACGACGATCTTGTTCGCCAGGTCCGAGTCCAGGTCGAGTTTGGCCAGGAAGAACCCGAACGCCAGGGCGCTCTTGTCACCCTCGCTCAGCGTGTTGCCGAAGTGCGGATCCTCCGGTCCTGCGGATCCGCTCGGGGTGGGGTCCACCTCCGTGCCGTGAACGACGAGGACGTAGTCGACCCGCGGCTTGCCGCCGATGTAGCGGGTCTTCGTCTTCTCGATGCGAAAGCCGCAGCCGGAGTTCGCGAGGTGCCGGTTGAGTCGGTCTTGATAGCGGGTGAACCATTCTGCGCTGTAGCGATCCAACTCCTCCTTCTTGCTCGCCTTTTCCTCCTCCTTCGCCACCCTCGCTGCACTTTTGGCCGAGTACTCGTCACATAGGTTCTTGAGCGGTTCGTGGTATCGATCTCGTTGGTTGAGCAGCCGGTCCAGCGTGCGCCGTTCCTCCGATACATCGGCCGAGCGCGCCTCGCGTTTCACTCGCTCGATCGCTTCGTTCGCCCTAACGACCGCCTCGTTGTAGGCAGCTGCTCGTTCACGCACGCGTTCGAGCTGCTCTGCCAACCGCAAGGTTCCCTCCGTTGGGGCCAGCGCCTCAAGTGGCGCGGAGCGCTTCCGCTCGACCTCTTGGCCGAGCGCCACGTGAAGCGATGCGTACAGGCGCTTCACCTCCTCAACATCAGGCGCGTCCCCGGGTGCGTCGACGCCGACAGTGCTCCAGAACGCGGCCAGCTCCGCATTGTGCTCGATGCGTCGGGCGAAGCGCTCTGCGTCGGCCTCGCAGAAGAGTCGCTCGAACGCGGCGCCCATCGCCTCGATCGCCTCACGATGACTCCGGTATGCATCGCTGAAATACGCCTGGAAGGCTTCGATCAACGTGTTGCCGGTCAGATCAGCGCTACAGAACGGGCAGGTCGGTCCGTCGACATAGCCCATGCCGTCGCTCAGCCATGTCTCGCCGTGCTCATCAAGGTGGGTCTCGACGTGCGCCCGCGTGCGTTCGGCGGCAGCCTCCGACACTTCATCGATCGACCGCCCGAGGAGGGCACGGAGACCGTCGAGATCGAGCGTCGTGATCTCGACCGCGGCGAAGACCGGCCGACTGGCGATTCGGTCGGCCTCTTCGGCCGCCCTGAGCGCGCGCTCCTGTTCTATAATCCGCGCCTCGATGTCATCGTCGCGCCGCAAGTTCGCGATCTCGTCCGCGGGCATGTCGCCGTGGGCACGACGCTGGATCTCAGCCGCCAGATCCCTCATCTCCGCACGCAACGTGGCGATTTCGTCATCCAACTGACGCACGCGCTCATCCAGTGCCACGCCCTCTCGGCCGATGACGAACTCGTGCAGGGCTTGCTTGTGCCCGTGCTCGACGTTCGGTCCGATGTGGACGTTCTGATCGACGAACTGCCGGTCGAAGACCTCGATCTCCGGCCCGGGGCCGTCCCACGCAGCGCCGTCGAACGTGATGGGTCTCCCTCGTCCGGAGACCAGGAAGGAGGCATGCGGATCTTCGGCCGAGCCGAAGCGCCGCTTTGCTCGGATCGGCCGCGGATCCCCCGTCGTGAGGGAGCGGAGAATAGCGGCGAGCGTGCTCTTTCCGCAGCCGTTCTCGCCGTAGACAATCGTGATGGGATGGAGCCCGACGGCCTCGACGGTGTCGAGCATCCCGATCGACCGGATCTTGATCGCTTTCTGGATCATGGAGGCGTGTCGGGCGGGAGCGTGCATGGTGCTACTTCAGGATGCGTGTACGAGCGGCGGGGGGCAAGGATCGTTTCCCACTCCCATAGCGACCATCGTACAGGCGAGAATCCGGTCAGCCCGCGGCTGGCGCGTCGGGGGGGAGTCATCTCCACCAAGCGGCCCGGGCAGGGCCAGTGCTACGTACTTGACCGGGGTACCACAGCCAACCCCTCGCTGAAGTGAACTTCTCATCCCGTCCGCTCAGCAGCTGCTCGGCCGGATCTGGTGTTACGGACACGACTGCGGATGATCGCTTACGCAAATGGTAATTTGCAAATTGTTAGCGGCGGTCACCGATCTGACACTTTCGGCGGCCTCGGTCTGACACATCTGAGGCCAGCCCCAATCTGTCAGCACCCGGGCTAAACGGCTCCCAC
>JADGGM010000349.1 GCA_019689955.1 Gemmatimonadaceae bacterium | reverse complement strand
CCCCTCACCGGCTCCTCGTGCCCTTCCCCGCCATTCGCTTCCGCCGCGACCGTTCCCCCGCCACCGCCGCCGACCGCGCGCCGTGGATCGCCGCGCTCATCATGCTCGCGATCCTCATCCTCACCCGCGGCCGGTCCGCGCCGGTCGGGGTGTTCTACGATGATGGGATCTACTTCGACCTCGCGCGCGCGCTCGCGGCCGGGCACGGCTACCGCCACGATGCGCTCCCGGGCGCGCCGGCCGGGGTGCACTACCCGCCGCTCTACCCGCTCTGGCTCGTGCTCTGGTCGTGGCTCCGCGTCGGCGCGCTCGGCGTCGGGACGATCGCGTGGCTCAAGCTCGGCAACATGCTCCTCGCCGCCGCGGCCGTGGTGCCGTGGTCGCGATGGGGGATCAGGCGGCTGGCCCTGCACCCGCTGGTCGCGACCAGCGTCGTCGCCGCTGGGCTGCTCATCGTCCCCGCACGCGCGGTGACGAGCACGCTCTTCTCCGAGCCGCTGGGGTGGCTCATGCTCGGGCTCGCGCTCGATGCCGCGGGCGAGGACGATGACGTGCCGCGCGCCGGGTCCGTCGCCCGCAGCGCGCTCGCCGGGCTCCTCGCGATCGAGCGCAGCATCTTCCTCCCCTTCGCGCTCGCGGCGGCGTGGCACGCGGTGCGGCGCCGCGCGTGGCGCGTCCCCCACCGCGTGCTGCATGTCGCGCTCTGTCTCGCGCCCGCGGTGCTCTGGTGGGCGTGGACCGCGCGCCACGCCGCATCGGTCCCCGAGGCGTGGCGCAGCAGCTACGGCTCATACACGGGGATGTGGACCGCGAGCTGGCACGCGGTACGCGACCTCACCACGCTGGCGGCGCACCAGGGGGCGAGCTTGTGGGGGACGGCGACGCGCGCGTGGACCACGCCGGGCGCGGTGTTCGCGCTGCTCGCCTGCGCGGCGGGGCTCTGGCGGCTCCGCGCGGTGAGCGCGATCTCATGCCTCGGCACGCTGGGCTATCTCGCGATCGTGCTCCTCTGGCCCGCGCAGCCGGACCGGTTCATCTGGGGGATCCTCCCGCTGCTCATGCTCCTGGGCGCGCTCGGCGCCGCGTGGGTGCTCGACGCCATGGCGCGACTGCGCGATGCGCGCATCGCCACGCCCGCGCGCCTCGCGCTCGCCGCGGCGCTCCTCCTCCCGACGGCAACGTGCACGCGCGTCACGATCGCGGGGTATCGCCACGATGGCTGGCTCGCGCCGCAGTGGAACGCGGCGGGCGCGTACGCGCCGCTCGTCGCCTGGGCGCGCCACCTCCCGCCGGACGTGATCGTGCTCGCGCCGAACGATCCCCTCTTCGCGAACGCGACCGGGCGCCGCGCCGCGCCCGCGCTCCCGCCGGACCTGCGCGAGGACGCGGGCGCCCCGGCCGCGCTCTCGGCGGCGGCGCGGGCGGAGCGGAGCGCGTGCACCGTTGGCCGCGGCTGGTTCGCGCTCCCGGATACCACCGACGCGACGAGCGCCGCCGTCCGCGCGCTCCGCGCCGACGCACGCGCCCGCGTGCGCTTCGGCCCGCCGGAACGGGTGGGGCCGCTCGGGCTCGCGATCCCCTTCACCTGCGTGGACGCGGCGACCGCGCAGCGCTGAGGCGCCGCCGGGTGGCGCCCCGGGCCACCCTGTGCGCCCGAGCGGGCGTCCCGTTAATTTCCAGACATGCCGACGCCCATCTATCTCGACCACGCCGCCACGACGCCGGTGCGCCCGGAGGTGTTCCAGGCCATGGAGCCGTTCTACGGCCCCAAGTTCGGGAACCCCTCGAGCACGCACCGCTGGGGGCGTGAGGCGCGCGCGGCGCTCGACGAGGCCCGCGAGCGCCTGGCCCGATGTATCGGCGCGCAGCCGGACGAAGTGTGCTTCACCTCCGGGGGCACGGAGGGGGACAACGTCTCGATCCTCGGCCCGTACCGCGCGCTCCGCGCGAGCGGGAGGCGCGCGGTGGTCACCACGCCGATCGAGCACAAGGCCGTGCTCGCGACCGTCCACCAGGCGGCCCACGAGGGGGCCGAGGAGCGCATCCTGCGGGTGACCGCCGACGGCCTGGTGGACCGCGCCTCGTTCGACGCGCTCGTGCGCGACGACGTGGCCGTCTGCTCGATCATGTGGGTCAACAACGAGATCGGCGTCATCCAGCCCATCGACGAGCTGGCCGCGGCCGCGAAGGCGCGCGGGGCGGTGTTCCACACCGACGCGGTGCAGGCGTTCGGGAAGCTGCCGATCGATGCGCGCCGCACGCCGTTCGATCTCCTCACGCTCTCCGGGCACAAGATCGGCGCGCCGAAGGGGATCGGAGCGCTCTACATCCGGCGGGGGACGCCGTTCGAGCCGTTGCTGCACGGGGGCTCGCAGAACCGCGGCTTCCGCCCCGGCACCGAGAACGTCGCCGCGGCCGTGGGGCTGGCGCGCGCGGCGGAGCTGGCGGTGGAGGAGCGCGAGGCGGAGATGGCGCGGCTGCGCGCGCTGCGCGACCGCCTGGAGGCGGCGCTGCTCGAGCGCATCCCCGACGCGGTGGTGAACGGCCGCGGGGCGCCGCGCGCGCCGCACGTGCTCAACATCTCGGTCCCGGGCACGGACAGCGAGTCGATGCTCATGGCGCTCGACCTGGCCGGCGTCGCCTGCTCGGCGGGCTCGGCGTGCCAGAGCGGGAGCGTCGAGCCGTCGCACGTGCTCACCGCGCTCGGCGTGCCGCGCGAGCTCGCGATCTCGGCCATCCGCATGAGCCTCGGCGCGCTCACCACGGCCGAGGACGTGGATCGCGTGGCGCAGCTCTTCCCCGCCCTCATCGCCAAGTCCCGCCGCCTCGCGGGGACAGCGAGCTGACGGCCATGCGGGAGCGCGTGCTGGTCGCGATGTCGGGGGGGGTCGACTCCTCCGTCGCCGCCGCGCTCCTCGCGGAGCAGGGGTACGAGGTCATCGGCGCCACGATGAAGCTCTTCTGCTATGGCGATGAGGTCCCCGACCGCCCCTGCTGCTCGCTCGACTCGATCAACGACGCGCGCCGCGTCTGCGAGCAGATCGGCGCGCCGCACTACGTGCTCAACCTCGAGACCGCGTTCGGGCGCGACGTGGTGCAGAACTTCGTGAGCGAGTACGCGGCCGGGCGCACGCCGATCCCCTGCGTGCGCTGCAACACCTTCACGAAGTTCCGCGACCTGCTCCGCAAGGCCGACGCGCTCGACGCGGCGTACATCGCCACGGGGCACTACGCGCGCGCGGTGGGCGGGGCGCTCTACCGCGGGCGCGACCACGCGAAGGACCAGAGCTACTTCCTCTGGGGGATCGACCGCGCGGTGGTCGACCGGATGCTCCTCCCGGTCGGGGAGCTGACGAAGCGCGAGACGCGTGAGCGGGCGCACGCGATGGGGCTCGAGGTGGTGGCCGAGAAGGTGGAGAGCCAGGACATCTGCTTCGTCCCCGACGGCGACCACACCACCGTGCTCGCCAAGCACCTGGGCGCCGACGCGCCCGCGCTCGCCCCCGGCCCCTTCGTCACCTCCGACGGGCGCGTCGTCGGAATGCACACCGGGTACGCACGCTTCACGATCGGCCAGCGCCGCGGGCTCCCCGGCGGCTCGGCGCAGCCGATGTACGTGACCGCCATCCGGCCGGCCACGCGCGAGGTCGTGATCGGTCCGCGCGAGGAGCTGTTGGGGCGCGGCGTCGTCGCGCGCGAGCTGAACTGGCTCACCCACACGCCGCCGTCGGTCGGAACGCAGGTGCTCGTGCAGGTGCGCCACCGTGCGCCCCCCGCCGCGGCCGAAGTCGTGCGGCTCGACACGGACGAGATCGAGCTCGCGCTCGACGAGCCCGTGGCGGCGATCACCCCCGGCCAGTCGCTCGTGCTCTACGACGGCGACCGCGTGCTCGGCGGCGGGCTGATCGAGCGGTCGCACGCCACGCGGCCGACGCTCCCCGTCCTCGCCGCGTAGCGCGGACCGCCGGGGCGCGGCTACGACCGGAGCTCCGGACGCTGCTCGCCCCCCGGTTCGGCCGACGCCCGTGACGCGGGGTGCTCGGTGGCCGCACGCCCGGCGCCCACCGGCACCTCGCTCAGGCGGCCCGTCTTCACGTCGAAGATGAAGCCGCGGATCGGCACATCCTTGGGGATGAGCGGCGAGGCGCGCAGCAGCGCCACATCCTCGTACACGCTCTCCTCCACGTCGTCGAACGGGAGAAAGTCGACGTCGCTCGCGTCGGCGCCCAGGTCGTCGCGTACCTTGGCGCGCAGGCGCTCGTTCGAGAAGGTGAGCATCCCGCAATCGGTGTGGTGAACGACGGCAATCTCGTTCGTGCCGAGGAGGCGCTGCGAGATCACCAGGGAGCGGATCGCATCGTGCGCCCGACCGCCGGCGTTGCGGATGACGTGCGCGTCCCCCTCCGCGATCCCGAACGCGCGCGCCGGCACGATGCGCGCATCCATGCACGTCACGATCGCGAGGCGGCGCGCGGGGGGCATGGGGAGC
>JADGGM010000348.1 GCA_019689955.1 Gemmatimonadaceae bacterium | reverse complement strand
GCGAGGTCACCCTGCCCCCCCCGGGGGGCGACGTGATCGGGCGGCGGCGCGTGGACACGCACTTCCTCGCGCTCGAGCAGCTCGGTGCGCAGTTCGACGTGGACGCGAGCCACTACCGCCTGCGCGCCGCGCGGCTCCGCGGGGCGGACGTGTTCCTCGACGAGCCGAGCGTCACGGCCACGGAGAACGCACTCATGGCCGCCGTCGCCGCCGAGGGGACGACGATCCTCCGCAACGCCGCGAGCGAGCCGCACGTCCAGGACCTCGCGCACTTCCTCGTGGCGCTCGGCGCGCGCATCGACGGGATCGGCACCAACTGCATGACCATCGAGGGGGCGCGCCCCCTGGGTCCCGCCACGCACCGCATCGGCCCCGACCACATCGAGGTCGGCTCGTTCATCGGGCTCGCCGCGGTCACCAACTCCACGCTCCGGATCGAGCAGGCCGGCGTGGAGCACCTGCGCGCCGTGCGCATGGGGTTCGAGCGGCTCGGGGTCTTCTGCACCGTCGAGGGGGACACGCTCGTGGTGCCCGCGGATCAGCCGCGCGAGATCCGGAGCGATCTCGGGGGGCACGTCCCGAAGCTCGAGGACCAGCCGTGGCCCGCCTTCCCGGCGGACCTCATGTCGATCGCGATCGTGACCGCGACGCAGTGCACGGGGCTCATCCTGATGCACGAGAAGATGTTCGAGTCGCGCATGTTCTTCGTCGACAAGCTGGTGGCCATGGGGGCGCGCATCGTGCTCTGCGACCCGCACCGGGCGCTCGTGGCCGGTCCGTCGCGGCTGCGCGGGGCGACGGTCGAGTCGCCGGACATCCGCGCCGGGATGGCGATCCTCCTCGCGGCGCTCTGCGCCGAGGGGACGAGCACGATCAACAACGTCGGGCAGATCGAGCGCGGGTACGAGCGGATCGACGAGCGCCTCCGCGGGCTCGGCGCGCGGATCAAGCGCATCGACAGCGGCCGGCGGTGATCGCCGCGATCCCCGCCGAGCCGGTCGCCGAGCTCGCCCCCCTCGGCGTCCACGCCTTCACCACCACCCGCGCCGCGGGGACCTTCGGTACCGGCGGCACCGAGCCGGTGGGCGAGGTGATGGGGCGCTGGTCCGCCCTCGTCGAGGCGCTGCGCCCCTACGGGCCCCGGCTCGCCACGGCCCACCAGGTGCACGGCGCGCGCGTCGTCGTCCACCGGCCCGCGTGGGAGGGGTGGCTCCGCGTCCCCGAGGCGGACGGCCACGCAGCCCTCGAGCGCGGTACGGCGGCCGCGGTCACGATCGCCGACTGCGTCCCGGTGTTCGTCGCCCACCCCTCGGGGGCGATCGCGCTCCTCCACTCCGGGTGGCGGGGGACCGCGGCGCGGATCGCCGAGCAGGGGATCGCCGTGCTCACGGCCGCCGGGCTCCCGGCGCGCGAGCTGGTCGTCCACCTCGGCCCCGCCATCTGTGGCGCCTGCTACGAGGTGAGCCCCGACGTGTACGCCCAGCTCACCGGGCGCAGCGTGACCCGCCCCACCACCGTCGACCTCCGGGCCCTGATCGCCGACCAGGCGCGCCGGGCGGGGGTGACGCGGATCTCCGTGAGCCCGTACTGCACCCGGTGCCACAACGACCGGTTCTTCTCCCACCGCGCCGGCGACACCGGGCGCCAGATCGCCGTGATCGTGGCCCCGCCGCCCGCGCGTCTTGACTCTCGCTAAGTACAAGTCTAATTTGATTATCGGTTGCTCGACGCGACGTGCGTCGGGCGGAAATGTGGGGATGACGCCCCACATTTTTTGTTATTGTGACTCGTGATTTGACGTGAACGAGGCGCTGGAACGGCTGATTTCTTCGGTGCTCGACACCGTGGGCTTCGACCTCGTGGAGCTCCGGATCGGTGGGTCGCGCGCGCGGCCGACCGTCCAGGTCCGCATCGACCGGCGCGATGGCAAGGCAGTAACCGTCGACGATTGTGCGGCCGCGTCGCGAGCGATCGAGGCGCGGCTGGACGCCGGGAGCGAGATGGGGGAGCGGTACGTGCTCGAGGTCTCGTCCCCCGGGGTCGAACGCCCGCTCAAGACGGTGGCGGATTGGCGGCGCTTCGTGGGGGCACGGGCCAACGTGTTGAGCCCCGTGCTCCACGGGCGCGAGGAGGTCGAGATCCTCGGCGTGGATGCCGGGGAGGGCGCCGAGGGTAAGGGGCCCGCCGTCGTGATCGTTCGTGACGCGCGGGGACAAGAGCAGCGAATCGCGCTGAGCGACGTGAAAGAGGCGCGATTGGCGTTTCACTGGTAATCGACGAAGAGGGAGTTCTCGATGGTCAGCTCCGCCGACATTCTGAGCGCGATCCGGGAGATGACGAACACCAAGCAGCTCGATCGGGCGGAGCTGCATGGCCTGTTGCAGGACGGCATCTTCGCGGCGCTCGCCAAGAAGTACGGCCCCACCGTGCAGGCCGAGGTCACCATCGATGAGGACCGCGGCGAGATCCGCATCGTGCGGTTGCGTACGGTCGTCGAGACGGTGACCGACCCGAGCCGCGAGATCTCGCTCGAGGACGCGCGCTTCTACGACGAAGGGTTCGAGGTCGGCGACCAGATGGAAGAGCCGATCGACTTCGCCGAGTTCGGGCGCACCGCCGCGCAGGCGGCCAAGCAACGCATCATCCAGCGCGTGCGCGAGCGCGAGCGGACGCGCATCCGCGACGAGTTCTCCGGGCGCGTGGGGGATCTGCTCTCCGGCGAGGTGCAGCAGATCGAGCGCGGCAAGCTGGTGATCATGCTCAACAAGTTCCGCGAGGCGGAGGCGATCATCCCCTACCGCGAGCAGAACCACCGCGAGCACTACCACCAGGGGGAGCCGATCCGCGCGGTGCTCAAGCGCATCGAGGAGACGCCCAAGGGGCCGCGCCTCATCCTGAGCCGTGCCGACGGGCTGTTCGTGAAGGCGCTCTTCAAGCTCGAGGTGCCGGAGATCCAGCAGGGGATCGTGGAGATCCGTGCCGTCGCGCGGGAGGTCGGGAGCCGGACCAAGATCGCCGTCTTCTCGCGCGATGACTCGATCGATCCCGTGGGCGCCTGCGTGGGGCTCAAGGGGTCGCGCGTGCAGGCGGTCGTGAACGAGCTCGGAGGGGAGCGGATCGACATCGTCCCCTGGTCCTCCGATCCGGAGCGGTTCGCCAAGATGGCGCTCGCCCCGGCGCGCGTGGCGCGCGTGTTCAGCGACGCCACCGCGCGGACCATCCAGGCCGTCGTGGACGAGGACCAGCTCTCGCTGGCGATCGGGCGCAACGGGCAGAACGTGCGCCTCGCTTCGGAGCTGACGGGGTGGAAGATCGATCTCTACTCGAGTCGCGAGTGGCTCGAGCGCGGGGGCGAAGCGCCGCTGTTCGCGCCGCTCCCCGAGGAGACGGAGGTCGCGGACGTGAAGCTCTCCGAGATTGAGGGGCTCGGCCCCGCGACCGTGGCGGTGCTCGAGGATGCCGGGTACCGCACGTTGAACGACATCATCGACCTCGAGCGCGAGGACTTCCTGCGACTCCCCGGCATCGCGCCGGAGGAGGCGGACCGGATCATGGCGCTCATCGATGAGCTGACGACGGACGAGAACGGGGCGGACGGGGGAGAGGGGACCGGGAGCGAGAGCGGCGGCGCGGACCGCGCCGAGGAACCGTCGGCCTCGTGACCCCGGCGGAGGAGCGCACGATGCTGGGGCTGCTCGGGCTCGGCGTCCGCGCGCGGCGCGCGGTCGTGGGAGTCGAGCAGGTGCGGAATGCGGCCAAACGCGGCGTGCTCCGGCTCGCGGTGGTCGCGCCCGATGCGTCGCCGCATAGTCTGGACAAGGTAGTGCCGTTGCTGCGGGCGAAGCGGGTGCACGTCGTGCATGGGCCGTCCGCGTCGGTCCTCGGCGCGGCGGTAGGACGGGAGGCGACGGCGGCGGTCGGCGTCGTGGACGCCGATCTGGCGAAAGGCATTCGTGCGATTGCGGAGCCCGACCGGCACGGGGGCTCCAGAGGAGGGTTGTCTTGATCAAGCTTCGTGTGCACGACCTGGCAGGCGAGTTCGGGATCTCGAACGAGGAGCTGATGACGATGCTCCGGTCGATGGACGTACCGGTGCGGAGTCATCTCAGTCAGTTGACCGACGAGCAGGTGGCGCGGCTGCGTGCGCGCTGGGAGCGTGAGAAGCGCGCCCGGCAGGAGAAGCCCGCGGCCACGCCCGCGCGCCGCCGCCGGGGATCGAGTGCGCCCGCGCCCGCGGCCCCGCCGCCGGAGCCGGCGCCCGCGGAGCCCATGAAGCGCCGCCGCCGCAAGGCGGACATCGTCGCGGCCGAGGAGCCGGCGGCAACGCCCGAGGTGGAGGAGGCGGCTGCCGCCCCCACGGAAGCGCCCGCGCCGGCCGCGCCGCCGCGCGTGGAGGTCGAAGCGCCCGTTCGCCGCGTCGCCGAGCCGATCGCCGCGGAGCCCGGGGCCGCCGCGCCCACGGCCCAGCCTGCCGCTCCGGCCGCCCCCGCCGCGCCTGCGC
>JADGGM010000347.1 GCA_019689955.1 Gemmatimonadaceae bacterium | reverse complement strand
GGGGGCGAGGGCGCGGCAGGCGCTCTCCTTTTCGTCCTCGCCGTAGAAGCAGAGCACGCGCGGGCCGTGCACCTTCTCGATCTCGGGCACGGTCATCAGGTCGTCCTTGCGGTGCTTGTTGGTGATGAGGTCGATCAGGTGGAACTTGAAGTTCACGTTGGGCGCCGCCCCCATGAGCGCCACGACCGCCACGCGCTCGCGGAGCTCGGCCGGCAATCGCGTGACGACGAAGGGCATCATGTCCGCACCGCGCGAGTACCCCACGAGGACCACGCGCGACTTGCCGAAGGCGGGCAGGTACGTGCGCAGGATGCGCGCGACGTCGCGCGCGGCCTGGCCCGGGTCGCGCGGCGTGGACAGGTACGTGCGCGAGTTGAGCCCGACCACGGGGATCCCGTGGTGCACGAGCGAATCGGCGACGGTCCGGTCGAGCGTCGCCCACCCGCCGTCACCGGTGATGAGCACGGCGAGCGTGCTGTCCCCCGGGGCAGTGGCCGGGAGCACGGTGAGCGGGAGATCGGCGAGGGAATCCGCGGGCGCAACGCCCGCCGTGGCGGCCGTCGGTGCCGGGGATGCGGCCGGGATCGAGGTGGCCGCGAGGAGCAGTACCGCGGCCAACGTTGTCGTGCGCATCGTGAACGTTGGGAATGGTGGTGGCGCATCCGCGCCGGGGCCATGCACCGCCCGCGGTGCGCGGGCGTCGTACGTTATACCACGGCGCGCGAGGAAAGGTGTCCGGGCTCCGGCGCAGCTCGCTGGACCACGGTCATGATGAAGCGCCCGTCGTCCGACATGTAGGTGGCCGCGCGCGCGAGGTGCGCGTCGTCGAGGATCGCGAGGAAGGTGGGCTCGTCGTACTTGTGCGATGGGCTCATCGCCAGGCGCTCGTGCGCGCGGAGGGTGAGCGCCTCGCCGGCCACCGACAGGCGCGCCTCGCGCCGGGCGTTGAACTGCTTGGTGACCCGATAGAGCCCCGGGCGCGTGGCGTCGCGCTGCGTATCGAACACCAGCTCGCCGTCCTCCGGCGAGAGCCCCGCCCCCTCCAGCGGCCCGAAGGCGAAGCGGCGGTTGATCGGGTTGTCGTACCCCGCGAGCGTCTCGGGCCCAGCGAAGAGCTCGCCATCGATCACCGCGAGGTCGCCGGGGTACATGAGCGATGCGAGCTGCGACGCGAGCTGCACGGGATCGAACGCGCCCAGGGTGTTCCCGAGCATGAGGAAGAGCCGCGTGACGCGCGGCCCTGCGGGCGCGTGCGCAAAGCTCTGCAGCTGCGCGGCGTCGGTGAAGTCGGCCTTCACCCCGATCGTCGCGAACCCCTCGGCGATCGCGTCGCGCACCGCGATCTCGAGTAGCCCGATGCTCGCGTCCACCGGGCGGTAGGTCACCTCGCGCCCCGCGGCGCGGAGCGCGGCGAGCACGAGGCGATCCTTGTCCCCCTGCCCCGCGCCGAGGCTCACCACCTCGACCGCCCCCGGCAGCGTGCGCGCCGCGATCGCCGGCGCGTGACGCGCCACGAGCTCATAGGAGCGATTGAAGTTCCGGTACGCGCCCTCCCCGCGGCAGAGCGCAAGCCACGCACGCACCGACAGCGGGAACCAGTAGAAGAACTTCTCCGGGAGCTCGCGACGCTCGAGCGCGGCGATGAAGTCACGCGCGAGGTCGCTTTCGGTGAGCACGACGTCGATCGGCAGGTGCATCCCCGTACACTATCGGACAGCGCCTCACGCGCAAGCCGCTCGGGCCGCATTCTTGCAACGGTTGCCCGGGAACTTCCGGCGCACCCGGACGGAGCTCGGTTGGCTTACTACCTCGAGGAGGATCGTCATGGACACCATGCACACGCACGTGATCGAGAACGCGGAGCTCGCCCCGGCCTGTCACCATCCGACGCTCGTGGAGGAGAGCGAGCTGGCCCCCACGTGCCACCGGCCGGAGATCATCGACACCGAGGAGCTGGCCCCGACGTGCCACCAGCCTCAGATCCTCGAGGCGCACGAGCTGGCGCCGGCCTGCCATCGGTGAGGCGCGCGCGGTGAGCCCGCCGCTCGGCACACCGTTCCGAGAGCCCGCCGCGCGCGGGCTCTCCTCGTCTCTCCCCCTCCCACGAGGAGGACCGATCGCCTTCGGCGCGTGGGCCATCGGCGGCGACTGGGGCGCGCCCGTGGCTGACCACGTCGCGCACTGCACGATCGAGCGCGCGCTGGAGCTCGGGATCACGGGCTTCGACACCGCGCCCACGTACGGTTCGGGCCGCTCCGAGGCGCTCCTCGGCGACGTGCTCCCCCCGTACCGCGACCGCGTGCTGCTCGTCGACCAGCTCGCAGACCTCGGGCTCCTGGAGGAGACATGACGGATCTCGACCGCACGACGCTCCCACCGCGCGACGGACCGCTCTGGGTCGGCGCGTTCTACAACCCGCACCTGGCGCGCGAGACGCTCGAGGCCGCGGAGCTGTTCGACCACCTCGCCATGGCCGACCCGCCGCGCGCCGACGACCGGTGGTTCGAGCCGGCGCGCGAGCGATTCACGCTCCTCCTCCACGACTACCTCGGCCAGCTCTCGGAGCCGTACGACGCCCACGCCATCGCGCGCTCACGCCACCTCGCCGCGCTCTACGATTCGCCGTGGGTCGCCGAGCACTTCCAGTGCCTCCACACGGAGGACGGACGGTTCAACCTGAACTACGTCTTCCCGCCGCTCTACACCGAGGAGTTCCTGCAGCGCTTCATCACCAACGCGACGCTGCTGCGCGCACAGCTCGACCGGCCGCTCGTGATGGAGAACATCCCCGGCTTCTTCGACGTGCCCGCGAGCACCATCCCGGAACCGGAGTTCCTCACTCGCTTCTTCGACGCGACCGGGTGCGGCTTCCTCCTCGACCTGCCGCACATCTGGATCGAAGCCCACCTCCAGCGCCGCGACCCCGCCGCGTTCCTCGAGGCCTTCCCGCTCGACCGCGTCGTCGAGATCCACAGCGGCGGTCTGGTCGATGACGACGACCTCCACGCCCCGTGGATCGCCCCCGCGCCCCCGTCCGACGCGATGCTCGATTTCACCGCGCACGCCGTCGCGCGCTGCCCCGCCGTGCGCGCCGTGACCTTCGACGCGTTCAGCCCCACCCTCACCGCCGACGTGCTCCTCGAGTCCACACGCCGGCTCCGCGAGCGGCTGGTACCGTGACGACGGCGCACGGCGACCGCGCGCTCCACGACGCGCTCATCCGCCTGCTCGCCGACGCGCCGTTCCGCGACGCGCTCCACGGCGACGGTGACCGCGCGCCGGCGAGCGACCTCGCGCCGGAGCACCGCGCCGTGCTTCGCAGCGTGGACCCGGAGCGCGTGCGTCGCTTCGCCCGCTTCCTCGCGCGCCAGTACTATGCCGAGCGGATCGTGCACTTCCATCGCTACTCACGCGCGCTCACACGCTGGACGGGGCGCGCGCCGGAAGCGGTGCTGCGCACGCCGGAGTTCGAAGCGCTCCTCCCCTCGGTCGTCCTCGGGAGCCGGGACACGGCCGAGCGCGTCGCCGCGCTGCTCGCGGACTACCTCGGCGCTGCGCCGCACCTCCCGCCCTACGCGGAGGAGCTCGTGCGCTACCAGAACGCGCAGCTCGTCGTCGAGGCGGGGCCGCGCGTGTGGCGATCGGATGACGAGGAACCCGCGCCGTTCACCGCGGAGAGCGCGCCGGTGCGCGAGCGCGGCGCGCTCGTGCTCCACCTCACGTGGGACATCCCTGCCCTGCTCCCCACGCTCCTGACGGCGCCGGCCGCCGAGCGCCCGCCCGACGCCCGGCGCGCCGGCGTCGCGCTCCTCGTCGCCCGCTCCCCGCGCGCCCGCGTTTCCGTACTCCGCTGCTCCCGCGCGCTTCTGGATTTTCTCGAGCGACTCGATGGCACGGCGACCATCGCCGCGGCCGCGGACGCGGCGCGCCTCCCCGTGAGCGACGCCGTCGAGATCGCGCACACGCTGCGCGAGGCGGGGGCGCTGCGAGCGCCCCACGCCTCCGCGCCGACCACGTGACGCCCCCCCCGCGGCAACAAGTGCGGCGGGATGGTCAACACCACCTGATCACCCGGCTTCACCGTGATCTCATCGCTCACCGGCGTCCGCGATCCCCCCACCGGGTCGGCGAGGAAGCGGAGGGGGGTGAGGCCCCCCACGAGATAGGCAGGGATGGTGAACGTGGTCGTGCTGTTCCCCGTGGCGAGGCCGAGCCGGATGCGCTGCCCCGACGACAGGACGAAGATGTCCATGTCGGTGAAGCCCTGGTTCTCCACGCGGACCGTGGTCGCTTCCGGCTTGGTGTACGTCTGGGGTCCCTTCCGATGACTGCACGCCACCACCGTCAGGCTCAGCGCGGCGGCGAAAAGCGTGCGAAGTGCAATGCCCACATCCCCTCCCTCGTTGGCGGTGCGCCGGCGGAACGGCGCGGGTGCAATCAGGCCGGAAGGATTCTGTGCACGGCGCGTTCCCGGCGCCAGTGGCGCCGGCCACCGCCCCCC
>JADGGM010000346.1 GCA_019689955.1 Gemmatimonadaceae bacterium | reverse complement strand
GGGGGGGGGGCCCCGGCGCGCGCCCGGGGGGGGGGGGGCGGCGGGGGGGGGCGCGCGCCGGGGCGCGAGGGGACGCTGACGTACGCGGTGCAGATCGATTCGCTCGCCGGGTTCCAGCGGCTCTTCCCGGCGGCGGACACGGGGGTGGTGGCGCCGAGCCGCGCGCGCGTGGCGCGGGCGTTGGCGCGGGCCCGCGCGGACTCGGCGCGTCTCGCGCGGCAGACCGAAGTGGAGCGCGCGGCCACCGGGCGCCCTCCCCCGCCCCGGCTCGTGGTGGACACGGTGCGCGGGATCGCGCGCGACTCGATCGCCGGGGCGCTGTACGCGGCCGGCACCGTGCACGGCGGGCTCCCGTCGTTCAACGCGCGCGGGCGGCTCGCGCTGCGCGCGCTGGTGTTCCGCGGGAACGGCGTGCGCGCGGGGCGCGTGGAGTACGAGCTGCGCAACATCGGCACACGCACCCCCGTGGCCGCGGTGGGCGCGCGGCTCGACTCGGTGCAGGCCGCGGGGTTGGCGCTCGACAGCGTCGAGCTGCGCGCGAGCTACCGGAAGCCCGGCGGACACGTGGACGTCGCCGTGTACCAGGACACCGGAGTGAGCTACCGCGCGGCCGCCGACTACGCGCTGCGGATCGACCGGAGCGAGGTGCACCTGCTTGACGTGGGGCTCCGCTTCGACACGACGCGGTGGGCGGCCACGCACCCGAGCACGATCGAGTGGGGGAAGCACGGGCTCGCGATCGACTCGGTCGAGCTGCGGAGCGGCACCACCGGGCGGATCGCGGTGAACGGGCGCCTCCCGGATACGGGGTCGATCCACCTCGACGTGCAGATCGCGGGGCTCGAGATCGCCAACCTGATCGGGCTCGCGCAGGGGGACATCGCCGCGTCGGGGGAGATCGCGCTCTCGGCGCAGCTCACGGGGACGCGCAGGGCGCCGCGCATCCGCGGCGCGCTCGGGATCGCCAACGCGACCTTCCGCGGCTCGGCGTTACCCGACCTGCGCGCGACCGCGCGCTACGCGGGGACCACGCTCACCGCCGACGCGGAGCTGCGCCACGGCGACCAGGCGCCGCTCGCGACGCTCGACGCCACCCTCCCCGTGAACCTCGCGCTGAGCGGCGTCACCGGGGCGCGGCTCCTCGAGCAGCCGATGCGCGTCGACTTCCACGCCGACAGCCTCCCGCTCGACGGGATGCCGAGCTTCACCGACGCGGTCGCCCAGGTGCGCGGCGACCTGTTCGGGGCCGTGGCGGGGCGCGGGACGCCCAAGCACCCCACGCTCGCCGGACGGCTGGCGGTGCAGTTCGCGTCGTTCCGCGTGGTGCCGATGGGGGTCACGCTGCGGCAGATCGGCGGCGACATCCACCTCCTCGGCGACAGCATCGTGATCGACTCGCTCGTGGGGGTGAGCGGGACGGGCCCGATCGCGCTGCGCGGGGGGATCGGGATCGCCACGCTCACGCGGCCGAGCTTCGCGCTCCGCGTCACCGGGAACAACGCGCTCCTCATGGACACCGACCGCGGGCGCCTCACGGCGAGCGCGAACCTCGACGTGCGCGGACCATTCACGCGCGTCGCGATCACCGGGAACGCGCGCATCCTGAACGGCGCCATCTATCTGCCGGCCCCGACGGGGCAGACGGTCATCGACCTGAACGACTCGCTCGTCTACCAGTTGGTGGACACGACCGAGAAAGCGATGCGCGAGGTCGTGGCGCCGCCGTCGCCCGCGCTCGCGAACCTGCGCGCCGACGTGTCACTCGTCGTCTCGCACGACACGTGGGTGCGCACTCCCGAGGCGAACGTGGAGATCTACTCGACGGGGCCGCTGCGCATCCAGGTCGACAGCGGCGCGCGGGCGCTCACGGTGGACGGGGTGATGAACACGGACCGCGGCGAGTACACGTACCTGGGACGGCAGTTCGTCCTCTCGCACGGAGCGGTCACCTTCACCGGAGGGCCGACGCTCGACCCGTTGCTCCAGATCAGCGCGGTGCGGAACGTGGACCTCGGTGGGCGCGGCGCGCTCGCGATCGAGATCGTCATCGGCGGGACGGCGCGGAAGCCGACGATCACGCTCTCGAGCGACGCACAGCCGCCGGTCTCGCAGTCGGACTTGCTGAGCTATCTCGCCTTCGGGCAGTCGTCGTCATCGCTCCTCCAGTTCGGCGGGAGCTCGGGGCTCGACGGGCAGAACGCGAGCGGCGGGCAGCTCGCGGGGAAGGCGGCGGGGTTGGCGACGCGCCAGCTCGCGGCGGTGGCGGTGGACGTCTTCGCCAAGCAGCTCCAGACGAACCTCGCACGCTCGGTGGGGGCGGACGTGCTGAACATCACGCCGGCCGACATCCCGACGGACTTCTCGCTGAGCAGTGTGGAGACGTTGCTGGCGGGGACGCAGGTGGAGGCGGGGAAGTACGTGGACCGGCAGACGTTCGTGGCGTTCCAGGCGCGTCCGACGCTGGTCGCGCCGGGGATCCGCGTCGAGCGGCGGATGCGCGGCGGCTACCGCTTGCAAGCGAGCATCGAGCCGCGCTTCCTCGTGCGGCAGCCGACGCTCTCGGAGGAGCAGACGCCGAGCGCGACGAGCGTGTTCGGGGCGTTCTTCGTGCGCGAGTGGCGGTTCTGAGCGCGGGGGAGGAGGCGCGCACCCGCTCCCCTCCCCCGCGCTCGGCGGGTCACGCGGCGCCGAGCTCCTCCCAGAGCGCGGCGATGGCGTGCATCCCCTTCACGAAGTTCTCGTCGCTCATCCACTCGTTCGGCGCGTGGGCGTTCTCGCCGGGGAGCCCGAAGCCGAGGAGGAGGATCGGCGCGCCGAGCACGCGATCGAGGTCGCCGACCACCGGGATCGAGCCCCCCTCGCCGGTGATCACCGGCTCGCGCCCGAAGGCCTTGGCGAGCGCGCGGCGCGCGGCATCGAAGAGCGGTCCGTGCAGCTCGGCGCGCCACGGGCGTCCGCCGTGGAGCTGGGTGACGCTCACCGTCACCCCCTTGGGGGCGACGCGTGCGACGTGTGCGGCCATGAGGCGCTCGATCTCGGCCGGGTCCTGATCGGGGACGAGGCGGCAGCTCACCTTCGCCATCGCCTTGGCCGGGAGCACCGTCTTGGAGCCCTCCCCCGTGTAGCCGCTCAGGAGCCCGTTGACCTCGCAGGTGGGGCGCGCCCAGAGGCGCTCGAGCACCGTACGACCAGCCTCGCCGCCCAGCGCGGGCGCACCGACGTCGCGGCGGAGCTGCTCCTCGTCGAACGGGAGCGCGCGCAGCGCCTCGCGCGCCGCGGGCTCCCACTCGCGCACGGCGTCGTAGAAGCCGGGGATGGCGACGCGGCCGTCGGCGTCGTGCATGGTGGCGAGGATGCGGCAGAGCGCCATGGCGGGGTTCACGACCGCGCCGCCGTAGCTGCCGGAGTGCAGGTCGCCGGCCGGCCCTTGCACGTTGATCTCGAAGTACGCGATCCCGCGCAGCGACGACAGGATCGACGGGATCCCCGGGGCGAACATCGCCGAGTCGGAGATCACGATGTAGTCGCAGGCGAGGCGGTCCTTCATGCGCGTGATGAACGCCGCGAGGTTGTCGCTCCCGACCTCCTCTTCCCCTTCGGCGAGCACGATGATGTTCACCGGGAGCGTGCCGCGGGCGGCGAGGTGCGCCTCGATGGCCTTGACGTGCAGGAAGAGCTGCCCTTTGTCGTCGACGGCGCCGCGGGCGACGATGCGCCCGTCGCGCATCGTGGGCTCGAACGGCGGGGAGTCCCACAGCTCGAGCGGCTCGGCGGGCTGGACGTCGTAGTGGCCGTAGACGAGCACGGTCTTCGCCTGCGGTCCGGCCTTGCGCCACTCGCCGAGGACCACCGGGTGCCCGCCGGTGGGGAGGATCTCGGCGGTGAGGCCGGCGGCGCGCATGGAGCCCGCGAGCCACTCGGCCGCGCGCGTCATGTCCGCGCGGTGCTCCGAGCGCGCGCTGACGCTCGGGATACGGAGGAAGTCGAACAGCTCCTCGTGGATGCGTGCGTCGTGCGTCGTGAAGAAGCTGGCGAGATCGGGAGCGAGGGAAGTCGTCATGTCGAAGTCATCGAACAGGTGAAGCCAGCACGGAGGATCGCCCATGCGCGGAAGTTCCCGGACCGCGCCCGGGAAGGCAAGAGCGGCACGCGACGGCGGGCCAGGTGCCGCGCCAGCCGTGGAGGACCCAGATGTGCCGCTCCTCGCGCCGCTCGCGGCCGCGGTACAGCCCGACCGTCGAGACGAGCTGAGCGCGCTCGAAGTGCGGGCGGAGGAGCACGGCGACCGAGTCCTGGTTCCCGTGCGCGGTGATCTCGAGGGCGAGGACGAGATCGTCGCCGGGGCGGGCGCGTTCCGGGAAGGCGGGCCAGGCGTCGTACGCGTTCGCGCGCCCGCCCAGGTTGAGGGAGAAGGTGGTCGGGTGGCCGGGGAGGTGAAAGGCGAGCTCCGAGGCGTCCTGGTAGCGATCCCCGCCGAACCAGGTCCGCGCGCCCGGAGCGGCGG
>JADGGM010000345.1 GCA_019689955.1 Gemmatimonadaceae bacterium | reverse complement strand
GTGGATGGGGCGGGCGCCGGCGGCCGTGAGGGTGCCGGTGGGCCCGAGATCGTCGTAGTCAGACAGGAGCCGATGGACCACGAGGGGAGCGATGCCGTGCTGGGTATCGCTCCCCTCGTGCGTCATCCGTGCGTCATCGCGCGCTCGGCGGCGCGCGTGGCAGCGGATCAGCGGCGGTCCGCCGGGGGGTAGCCGAGGGCGTCGTTGATCCAGCGGACGAGGGGGAGCATCGTCGTGAAGTCCTTGACGACCATCGCGGCGAGCTTGGGGTGGGTGACCTCGTCGTCGCTCAGCGAGCGGCTCACGGTGAACGACTGGTAGCGCAGCCAGCGCGCGGCCGGGTGGTCGTCGGCGTAGCCGCGCGGGAGGCGCTTGAGCATGGCTTCCTCGGAGAGCGGGTTGAAGCGGCGCGCGAGCGAGCGTGCGGCGACGATGCGGGCGAAGGTGCGATGGTCGCGTGTGAGGGCATCGCGGATCCTGGCGAGCGATTCGCGCGGCGGCATCCAGATCCCCCCGGCGACGAGCGACGCGCCGGGCTCGAGGTGGAAGTAGAACCCCGCGCCACCCCCGGAGTGGCCGACGTGCTTGTCGGCATCGCGATGATAGAACCACGCGGCCGCGTGCGTCTTGTACGGCGACTTGTCGGCGGAGAAGCGGATGTCGCGGTGGATGCGGAACACCGAGCGCTTGGGGTGGCCGACGATCTCCGGCGCGACGCGCGCGAGACGCGCATCCACTTCTTCGACCAGCTCGCGGAGGGGGTTCAGGACCTCGAGCTCGTACGTGGCGCGGTTGGCCTCGAACCAGGCGCGGTCGTTGTTGCGGGCGAGGCGGCGGAGGAAGCGCAGGGCGTTCGGGCGGAAGGATGGGAGCGTGCTCATTCGCGGTCTCGCAGGGCGCGCATCTCGCGCGGGGTGTTGGTGACGATGCCGGCGACGCCGGCCTTCCACAGGCGTGCGGCGCGTGCGGGGGAGTCGACGACCCACACGTGCACGGGGCGTCCGATGCGCCGCGCGGCGCGGGCGAGGAGGCCGAGCGGGATCGGGATCCCATGATACCGCTCGGGGACGGAGAGCGCACGGTAGTACGCCTCCGCGGGCGCGCGGCCGATCGGGGCACCGGCGAGGAGGCGGAGCGCCTCGTGGCTCGTGGCGCCGGTGACCCACGGCGGGGCGTGGAAGGGGTGGAGCGCGAGCGGGTCGAACGACATGAGGAGGCACCGGTCCTCGGCCGCGTGCGAGCGCAGCGTGCGTGCGACGGCGGCGCAGGCGGCGACGCTCTTGATCTCCACGATCACGGGGGTCGTGGGGAAGGCGTCGAGCACCTCGTCGAGCGTGGGGACGCGCACGCCGCGGCCGCGCCAGGGGAAGGTGCGCCCGCCGTCGGGGGAGAACCGTGCGCCGGCGTCGGCCTCACGGATGCGCGCGAGCGGGAGCTCGGCGACGGCGCCCGTCCTGTCGGTGGTGCGGTCGAGCGTGGGGTCGTGGATGACGACGGGGACGTCGTCGGCGCTCACGTGCACGTCGAGCTCGAGCGCGTCGGCGCCTTCCTCGAGGGCGAGGGCGAAGGCGGGGAGCGTGTTCTCCGGCGCGCGCGCCGACGCACCGCGGTGCGCGATGATCGGGCGGAGCGCCGGATCGCAGAGGACGGACATGGAGGTCATTCGATGGGGAGCCGCACGTGCGCTTCGCACCCGCGCGCGTCGCGGCGGTTCTCGAGGATGAGCGTGCCGCCGTGCGCCTCGGCGATCTGCCGGCTCAGCGCGAGGCCGATCCCGGAACCGCGCGGCTTGGTGGTGAAGAAGGGGACGAACAGGTTCGCCGTGTCGGAGAGCCCGAGCCCCTCGTCACGCACCCACACGTCGAGCGTGGTTCCGTTCCGCGTCCAGCCGACGACCACGCCGCCGTTGGTCTCGAGCGAGGCGTCGGCGGCGTTTCGGACGAGGTTGATGAGGAGCTGGTCGAGCTGGTCGCCATCGGCGTCGATGGTGAGGGGCGGGCCGGGGGCGACGTGGACCGCGAGGCGCGTTTCGAGCTGCGCGACGCGGCGCACCCAGCTCTCCACGTCGACGGGACGGCGCTGCGGGCTCGGGAGGCGCGCGAGGAGAGCGTAGGCGGCCATGAGCCGGCTCAGCGACTCGGAGCGGCTCTCGATGATCGTGAGCCCGCCTTGCAGGTCATCGCGCCAGTCGTCGGGGAGGGTCGGGCGGCCGACGAGCGCGCGCAGGCTCCCGGCGATCGACTTGATCGGCGCGAGCGAGTTGTTGATCTCGTGGCCGAGCACGCGCACGATGCGTTGCCAGGCGAGGCGCTCCTCGTCGCGCAGCGCCTTGCTCAGGTCGGAGAGCACGATGAGCTGGTGCCGGCGCCCGCCCTGGCGAAAGGTGCTGCGGCGGAGCTGCCACTTGCCGCTCCCTCCCGGGAAGGTGACGGTGAGCGTGCGGTCGGGCGGGCCGTGGAGGCAGTCGCCGAGGCCGAGCGCGGCGGAGCTCCGCCCCAGGAGCTGCTCCGCGGGGCGGCCGAGCAGCCGTTCGCCGCCGCGGTTGACGAGGCGGAGCTGCCGCAGCTCGTCGAACGCGAAGATGGCGACGTCGATCTCCTCCAGCACGGTGCGCAGGAGCGCGCTGGCCTCGAGCGCGCCGAGGCGTTGTGCGCGGAGCGTCTCGCCGAGCGTGTTCACTTCGAGGAGCGCGAGGGCGAGCGCATCGTCCACGCGCGTGCCGCGGCGGGCGCGGATGGAGAAATCGCCCTCGCGCAGCGCGGCGAGCATGTTGGAGATCGTTTGCAGCGGCCGGACGACGCGTGCGCGGAGCGAGAGCGCGATCCCCACCCAGAGCACCGTGACGAGGAACGAGAAGGTCCACCGTACCTTCTCGGCGTAGTCGCCGGTCCAGAGGAGGGTGAGCGCGACCACGCTCCCCGGCGCGCCGGCGAGCAGGGCGAGGAGCAGAATGCGCTGCTCGAAGCTGATCTTCGCCGTCCCGTGCGCGGAGCCGGACCGGTCAGAGCCCATGGGTGGAGAGCCGCCGATACAGCGCGCTCCGGCTCAAGCCGAGCGCCTTGGCAGCCTGGCTCACGTTGCCATCGAAGCGAGCGAGCGCTTTCTGGATGAGCAGTCGCTCGGCCTCCTCGAGCGTGAGGTCCTCGAGGCGTGCCGTGGACGCGACGGGGCCGGCGCGGAGCGCGAGGTCTCCCGGGCGCACGACGCCGTCCTGCGCGAGGAGGACGGCGCGCTCGACGGCGTGGTCGAGCTCGCGGATGTTCCCGGGCCAGGTGTGGTCGAGCAGCGCCTGCATCGCCGCGCTGTCGAACGCGGTGAGATCCTTCCGGTAGCGCTGGGCGTGGCGGCGGAGGAAGTGCGTGGCGAGGAGCGGGATGTCCTCCCGGCGCTCGCGGAGCGGCGGGAGGTGGATCTCGATCGTGTTGAGCCGGAAGAGGAGGTCTTCGCGGAACCGCCCTTCGGCGACCTCGACGTGCAGGTCCGCGTTCGTCGCCGAGAGCACGCGGACGTTGACGGTGCGCGAGCGCGAGGAGCCGACGCGCTCCACCTCGGAGGTCTGGAGGACGCGGAGGAGCTTGGCCTGGAGCGGGAGCGGGACGTTGGCGATCTCGTCGAGGAAGAGCGTACCGCGGTCGGCGAGCTCGAAGCGGCCCACGCGATCGGTCTTGGCGTCGGTGAACGCCCCTTTGACGTGGCCGAACAGCTCGCTCTCGAACACGCCTTCGGAGAGCCCGCCCATGTTCACGGCGACGAAGGCGTGCGGCGCGCGCGGGGAGACGGCGTGCAGCCAGCGCGCGACGAGCTCCTTCCCGGTCCCGTGCTCGCCGGTGATGAGCACGTGCGCATCCGAGGGGCCGACGCGCTCCATGAGCTGGAGGACGGGGCGCATGCGCGGCGACTCGGCGATGATCTCGGGGATCCCGTCCTTGCGCAGAATCCGGTTCTCCCCCTCGAGGCGCTGGGCGCGGCGAATGGCGCGGCCAAGCTCGAGCTGCGCGCGCAGGGTGGCCATGAGGCGGGTGTTGTCCCACGGCTTCTCGATGTAGTCCCACGCGCCGTGGCGCATCGCTTCGACCGCGCTCTCCACGCTCCCCCACGCCGTCATGACGATCACCGGGAGCGTGTGGTCGAGCGCCTGGAGCTTGGGGAGGAGGTCGAGCCCTTCGCGCCCCGAGGTGGTGTCGCGGGTGTAGTTGAGGTCCATGAGGACCGCGTCGAGCTCGTGCGTCTCGACGGCCGCGAGGATCCCCGCGACGGAGCGAGCAGTCTCGATCTGGAATCCCTCGGCCTTGAGGAGGAGCCGAAGCGCCTCGAGGACGTCCTGCTGGTCGTCGGCGATGAGGATGCGCAGCGGCGGGCTCGGATCAGCGGTCACGGCGGCCTCGGGGTGTCGCGATACGACTGCCGGCGGAGCGCGAAGGTCGTGGCGGGGCTCTGTACCGGTTTGACGCAATATACGGCGCGCCGGGGGAGGGCGTCACGGTACGCGGGCCGCATTGCGCGGG
>JADGGM010000344.1 GCA_019689955.1 Gemmatimonadaceae bacterium | reverse complement strand
GCCCCCGCGTGCTCCTCGTGAGCACCAACCGCGAGCGCCAGCCCATGCCCGTCGTCCCCAACGGCGTCGCCTGCGTCGCTGCCGCGCTTGCCGCCGCCGGGCATGAAGTCCGCGTCGCCGACCTCTGCTTCGCGCGCGATCCCCACGCCACCGCCCGCCGCGCCGCGCACACCTTCCGGCCCGACGTGATCGGGATCTCGGTGCGCAACATCGACAACAGCGACCTCGTCGCCCTCCAGCACTACACCCCCGAAGCCGCGAGCATCCTCCGCACCCTGCGCGACGCCGCCCCCGCGGCCACCGTCATCGCCGGCGGTGCCGCGTTCGGCGTCGCCCCCGACTCGCTCTTCCGCGAGCTCGGCGTCGACTACGCCATCGCCGGCGACGGCGAGCGCGCGACCACCGCCGTCGTCGACGCCCTCGCCGCCGGGCGCGTCCCCACCGACGTCCCCGGGATGGTGCGGCGCGACGGCGACCGGATCGTCATGATCCCTCCCGGCGGCGACGCGGGGCTCGACGCCCTCCCCCCCGTCCACATGCACCGCTGGCTCGACCTGCGCGCGTACGAGCGCCACGGCGGGACCGTCCCCGTGCAGACGAAGCGCGGGTGCGTGTTCAAGTGCATCTACTGCACCTATCTCAACGTCGAGGGGTGGGGGTACCGGCTGCGCGAGCCCGAGCGCGTGGTCGACGAGATGGCCGAGCTCGTGCGCGACGCCGGCGTGCGCCACTTCGAGTTCGTCGACTCCACCTTCAACGCCCCGCCCCGCCACGCCGCGGCCGTGTGCGAGGCGATCGTGCGCCGCGGGCTCCGCGTGCAGCTCGACACCACGAACTTCACCCCCGCGAGCGTGCCGCCGTACCTGCTCGACGCCATGCGCCACGCCGGGTTCCGCTGGCTCGGGATCACGGCCGAGAGCGCGAGCGATCCCGTGCTCGAACGGCTGGAGAAGGGGTTCGACCTGGCGCAGGTGCGCGCCGTGGCCGAATCGGTGGAGCGGGCGGGGATCGGCGTGCTCTGGATCTTCCTCGTCGGCGGCCCCGGGGAGACGCGGGAGACGCTCGAGGAGACGCTGCGCTTCGCCGCCTGGCGCCTCGGCCGCGGCGACGCCGTCTACCTCACCGTCGGGCTCCGGATCTATCCCGGGACCACCCTCCACCGCATCGCCCTCGCCGAAGGGGTGGTCGAGGCGGGAGACCCGCTCCTCGCGCCGCGCTTCTACTTCTCCGACGCCCTGCGGGTCGAGGACGCGATCCAGCGGTTGCGTCGTTTCGCCGCGGACCACCCCCGCTTCATGTTCTCGGCCGACTCGCGCTCCCCCTTCCTGCCGTACCTCACCCGGCTCGCCGGGCTGCTCCACCTCCCGCGCCCGCACTGGCGCTACATGGGGCTCTTCCAGCGCGTGGCGCGCCTCGGGGACCGCCTGCGCGCCACGGCATGACCGACGCCCAGGTCCTCGTCGTCGGCGGCGGGCCGGCGGGCGCGTCCACGGCGTGGCACCTCGCGCGCGCCGGGGTTGACGTCGTCATCCTCGACCGCGCCCGCTTTCCGCGCGACAAGCCGTGCGCGGAATATCTCAGCCCTGAGGCATCGCGCATCCTTGCGGCCATGGGCGCGCTCTCGCGGTGCGAGGGCGCCGGGGCGGCGACGCTCGCCGGGATGAGCGTGCGTGCCCCCAACGGCGCCTGCATCCGCGGCGACTTCGCGGCCGCGCACGGGTTCCGCGGCTTCCGCGACCGCGGGCTCGCCCTCCGCCGCCACCTCCTCGACGCCATCGTGCTCGACAGCGCGCGCGCGGCCGGCGCGCGCGTGGAGGAAGGGGTGCGGGTCACCGACCTCGCGTACGACGCGCGCGGCGCCGTGTGCGGGGTGCACGCCGTGAACGCCGACGGCCGCTCCCGCGTGCTCCGGGCGCCGCTCGTCGTCGGCGCCGACGGGCTCCGGTCCGTCGTGTTGCGGCGGCTCGGGCTCGCGCGGCACGCGTGGGCGCCGCGGCGGATCGCGCTCGTCGCCCACTACGAGGGGGTGGAGGGCGCGGGCGCGTACGGCGAGATGCACGTCGAGCACGACGGCTACCTCGGGATCGCGCGCGTGGACGGCGGGCTCGCCAACGTCGCGCTCGTGGTCCCGCGCGCACACGCGCGGCGCGCGGCGGGGGACCCAGCGGGGTTCATGGACCGGTGGATCGCCGCGCGGGCGCACCTCGCGCCGCGCTTCGCGCGCGCCGCGCGCGTCTCCTCCGTCCGCGCGACCGGCCCCTTCGCCCAGCACGCGCGGCGCGCCTGGGCCCCCGGGGCCGCGCTCGTGGGGGACGCGGCCGCCTTCTACGACCCCTTCACCGGCGAGGGGATCTACGCCGCGCGCCGCGGCGGCGAGCTCGGCGCCCCAGCGCTCTGCGACGCGCTCGCGGCGCGGACCCCGCGCGCGGCGCACGCCGCCCTCGCTGCCTACGACCGCGCGCGCCGGCGCGCGTTCGCGGGGAAGTGGAAGGTGGAGCGGGTGATCGCGCTCGCCGTCGCCTTCCCCGCCCTCATGAACCACGCGGCGCGCACCCTCTCCCGGCGGAAAGACATGGCCGACTTGCTCGTCGGCGTCGCCGGTGATTTCGTTCCTCCACGGGAGGTGCTCTCCTGGCGCTACCTCGCGCGCCTCGTGCTCCCGCTCCCGTGAGCGCGCCCCGCGGCGCGCGGCGGCCGGGCGCCGGCGGGCTCGGCGCGTCACGCCGGCGGGCACTCCGCCCCCGCCCCGATCTCCTCGTGTCTCCCCACACTCTCGCATGATCGATCCCGCGACCTTTCGCAGCGTCCTCGGCCGCTTCGCCTCCGGCGTCACCGTCGTCACCGCGCGCGACGCCGCCGGCACCGATCACGGCATGACCGCCAGCGCTTTCTGCTCCGTGAGCCTCGACCCGCCCCTCGTGCTCGTGTGCATCGAGCGGACCGCCGCCATGCACGCCGTGCTCGCGCAGGTCTCGGAGTTCGCGGTGAACATCCTCGCCTCGGGGCAGGAGGCGCTGTCGCGCCACTTCGCCGAGCCGGCGGACGACCGGTTCGAGGGGATCGGCTACACGCGCGGGACCACCGGCGCTGCCCTGCTCGAGGGCACGCTGGCCGCGATCGAGTGCACCATCGTCGCGCGTTACCCCGCGGGGGACCACACGATCATCGTCGGCGAGGTCATCGCCGCGACGGCGAGCCTGGAACGCCCTCTGCTGTACTACCGCGGCGGCTACGCCCAACTGGAGCGCTGACCTGCCCGTGCGACTCACCCCACTCCGCCGTCGCGGCTACGAGTTCATCGACGACCCGAACACCGCGGCCGACGCGGTCGCGCGCTCGCTCGACGACGTGGCGTGCGCGAACGCGCTCTTCGGCGGCACGCGCGCCGTCGCGGTCGAGGTGGCGCGCGCGATCCGCGAGATCCCGGGACCCCGCGTGACGCTGCTCGACGTGGGGACCGGCGCGGGCGACATCCCCGCCCACCTCCGCGGCGCGCTCGCACGGCGCGGGGTGGGGCTCACCACGTACGGCGTGGAAGCGAACGAAGTGCTCGCCCGCGGCGCGTGCCGCGCCGAGCTCCCCATGGTGCGCGCCGACGCGCGCGCGCTCCCCTTCGCCTCGCGCAGCATCGACATCGTCATGTGCTCCCAGGTGCTCCACCACTTCGAGCGCGACGACGGGCTCGCGCTCCTCCGCGAGCTGGACCGCGTGGCGCGCCACCGCGTGATCGTGAGCGACATCCGCCGGAGCTGGCTCGCCGTGGCCGGGATCTGGATCGCCTCCTTCCCGCTCCGCTTCCACCCCATCAGCCGCCACGACGGCGTCGTCTCCGTGCTGCGCGGCTTCACGCGGCACGAGCTGCGGGAGATGGTGGAGACCGCCGTGGGGCGCGTCCCCGAGGCGCGCCACCGCATGGGATTCCGCACCACCGCCTCCTGGCGGCCCGCCCCGTGCACCACGTGACCCCGCCGGCCCCAAGCGTGCGCGATCCGTACGCGCTCCCCGAGATGCCGCGCGGCCGCGCGATGACGACGGTCGACGAGCGCCTCGTGCGGGCGAGCGCGCCCACCATCTTCGCGTTCGCCCGCGACGTGGAGCGGTGGCCGGCCCACCTCCCGCACTATCGGTGGGTTCGCTTTCACGAACGGGCGCGCGACGGTGGCGGGGTCGTGGAGATGGCCGCGTGGCGTCCGTTCGGGCCGTTGGGCTGGCCCACCTGGTGGGTGTCCGAGATGGCGGTGCACGAGCGGACCCCGGCGATCCGCTTCCGCCACGTGCGCGGGATCACCACCGGGATGGACGTGGAATGGACCTTCACCCCACAGGGCGGCGGTACTCTCGTCCGGATCGTGCACGTGTGGAACGGGCCCGCGTGGCCGGTGATTGGTGTACTGGCGGCGGCGATGGTGATCGGACCGGTGTTCGTTCACGGGATCGCGTCGCGCACGCTCCGCGGGCTCGCGATCGCCGCGGAGCGCATGGAGGGGTCCGCACGCGGGGGGTGAGGGAG
>JADGGM010000343.1 GCA_019689955.1 Gemmatimonadaceae bacterium | reverse complement strand
GTGGCACGTCGCCCCCAACGGTACCCTCCTCCCGCTCCTCCCCTGGTGGCGCGTGGAGCACCTCGGCATCCCCGGCGTGGACATCAAAGACATCTGGGAGCCCGCACGCTTCGCCTGGGCGTACGACCTCGTCCGCGCCTACCTCCTCACCCACGACGACCGCTACGCGCGCACCTTCCACCGCATCTTCGCCACCTGGTGCGAGGGGAACCCCCCCTTCCGCGGCGTGCACTGGTCGTGCGGCCAGGAGACGAGCATCCGCGCCATCGCCCTCCTTTACGCCGAAGCGAACCTCGCCACCGCGCCGTCGAGCGACGCGCGCGCCATGGGGCGGATCGCGGCCATCCTCGCCGCCTCCGGCGAGCGGATCGCGAGCGCGATCGGGCAGGCGGTCTCGCAGCGCAACAACCACGCGATCTCCGAGGCCGTCGGGCTCCTCGCCACGGGCGCGCGCTTCCGCGGCACGCACCCCGAGGCCGTCGCGTGGGCCAGCCGCGGACGGCGCCTCCTCCAGCGGCTCATCCTCGAGCAGTTCGCGAGCGACGGGTGGTACGTCCAGCACTCCTTCAACTACCTCCGCCTCGCGCTCGATCAGTGCGTGATCGCCCAGCGCGTGCTCCGATCGGCCAGCATCATGCTCTCCCCGGCATCGGCCGAGCGGCTCCGCGCGGCGGTGGAGCTCCTGCTCGCCGTAATGGAGCCGGCGACCGGGATCGCCCCCAACTACGGACCCAACGACGGCTCCTTTGTGCACCCCATCACCCTCGCCGCATACCGCGACTACCGCCCCACGGTCACCGCAGCGTGTGCGGCGCTCAACATCCCCCTCCCGGCGAACATCCCCCCGGACCGCGAGGCGCTCGCCTGGCTCGGCGAGACCACGCTGCGCAAAGGGACCGCGATGGGCGACGGCGTGTGGAGCGGGGCCTCCGGGTGGGCCGCCGCGCGCCGCGGGGAGACGGCGGTCTTCCTGCGCGCGGGACGGTACACCTCGCGCCCCGGCGACCTCGATGCCTTGCAGGTCGACGCGCGCATCGCCGGGCAGGAGGTGATCGTCGATGCGGGGACGTTCTCGTACAACGCCCCCCCGCCCTGGCGCAACGGGCTCGCCGGCGCTGCCGTCCACAACGGCCCCCTCCTCGACGCGCGCGAGAACGGCGTCCGCGGCCCGCGGTTCCTCTGGCTCATCTGGCCCCGCGCCGTCCTCCGTGAGGCTGCGCCAGACGGCGACGCGTTCGTGCTCTCCGGGGAGGTCCCAGGGCAGGTGCGCCGCACGGTCCGTGTCACGGCGCACGGGGTGACGATCGAGGACGAAGTGCTCGCCGCCGACGCGCGCCGGGTGATCGTGCGGTGGCTCTTGCACCCGGCGATCGACTCGGCCATGGTCCGCATCGACGGCAGCCGGCGCGTCCTCCCCGCGATCGAAGGGGACCCGCGGGGCTGGTTTTCTCCCCACTATCACGAGAGAATACCGTCGCGCTACATCGAGATCGAACGCGACGCCGCGCTCGGCTACCGCATCGTGTGTGAGATCTCTCCCCCTCTGAAAGTCCTCGGAGCGCCGCTCGGATGAAGCAGCTGCTGCAACGGCTCGATACCGGCGAGACCCTGGTAGCCGACGTCCCGGTCCCGCAGGCCGGCGCGCGCACCCTCGTCGTGGAGACGCGGGCCACGCTCGTCTCCGCGGGCACCGAGCGCATGCTCCTCGAGTTCGGGCGCGCGGGGCTCATCGAGAAGGCGCGCCGCCAGCCCGAGAAGGTGAAGCAGGTGCTCGACAAGGTGCGCACCGACGGGCTCGCGCCCACGCTCGAGGCCGTGCGCGCGAAGCTCCAGCAGCCGATCCCCCTCGGCTACTGCCACGCCGGCGTCGTCGTGGAGACGGGCCCGGGGGCGGGAAGCTTCGCGGCCGGCGACCGCGTGGTCACCAACGGCCCGCACGCGGAGTACGTCCGCGTGCCGCACACGCTCGCCGCGCGCATCCCCGACGGGGTGGGGTTCGAAGAGGCGGCGTTCACGCCGGTCGCGGCGATCGGGCTCCAGGGGATCCGCCTCGCGGCGCCGACGCTCGGGGAGACGGTGGTCGTCTTCGGGCTCGGGCTCATCGGGCTGCTCACGGCGCAGCTGCTCCGCGCGAACGGGTGCCGCGTGATCGGGATCGACCACGCCCACCCCCGCCTCGCGCTCGCCGAGCAGTTCGGCGTGATCGCGCTCGACGGCGGAGCGGGGGATGTCGCCGCGCGCGTGCTCGCGCTGACGGGGGACGTCGGCGCCGACGCGGTGCTCCTCACCCTCGCCTCGACGTCGAACGAGCCGGTGCACGAGGCCGCGGTGATGACGCGCAAGCGCGGGCGGCTGGTGCTCGTGGGGACGACGGGGCTCGAGCTGCGGCGCGACGACTTCTACAAGAAGGAGCTCTCCTTCGCGGTCTCGTGCAGTTACGGGCCGGGGCGCTACGACCCGTCGTACGAGGAGGGGGGGCACGACTACCCGGTCGGCTATGTACGGTGGACCGAGCAGCGCAACTTCGAGGCGGTGCTGCAGCTCATGGCCGAAGGGCGGCTGGACCCGCGGCCGCTCATCACGCACCGCTTCGCCCTCGAGGACGCGCCGCGGGCGTACGAGGTGGTCACGGGTGGCGAGCCGAGCCTGGGCGTGCTGCTCACGTACCCTGGCCGCGGCGGCGCGCCCCCCACGCGCGCGGCGCGCACCATCACGCGCCGGGCCGCGCCCGCGCGCGTGGGGGCCGGGACCGCCGCGCCGAGCGTCGCGGTGATCGGTGCCGGGAACTTCGCCGTGCGCACACTCCTCCCCGCGCTGCGGGAGGCGGGGGCGCGACTCCACACGATCGCCTCCGGCGCCGGCGCGAGCGGCGCGATCGCGGCGGAGCAGTTCGACTTCGAGCACGTGACCACGGACCTCGACGCGATCTTCGAGTCGAAGGAGATCGACACCGTGTTCGTGCTCACGCGGCACGACACCCACGCCGCGCTCGCCCTCCGCGCGCTCCGCGCCGGGAAGCACGTCTTCGTCGAGAAGCCGCTGGCGCTCCGCGAGAGCGACTTGGACGAGATCGAGCGCGAGGCGGCTGCGGGGGACCGGATGCTCATGGTGGGGTTCAACCGCCGCTTCGCGCCGCTCACCGAGGAGCTGCGGGGGCACCTCGCGGGTCGGGCCGGGCCGCTCTCGATCGTCATCACGGTGAACGCCGGCGCCATCCCGCGCGACCACTGGACCCAGAGCGCGGAGCAGGGGGGCGGGCGGATCGTCGGCGAGGCGTGTCACTTCATCGACCTCGCCCGCGCCCTCGCGCAGGCGCCGATCGCGGATTTGCAGCTCGTGTCCGCGCGCGACCGTCTGGGGCGCCCGGTGGACGACATCGCGCACCTCGCGCTCTCCTTCGGCGACGGCTCGGTGGCGGCCATCCATTACCTGTCGTCGGGGGCGCGGGCGTTCCCCAAGGAGCGCGTCGAATGCTTCTTCGATGGGAAGACGGTGGCGATCGCGAACTGGCGGCGGCTCGAGCGCTACGGCGTCCGCTCCCCCTGGCGTGCTCGGAGCCGTACGCTCGACAAGGGGCACGCGGGGGAGCTCGCGCGCTGGATGCAGGCCGTCCGCGCCGGTGGCCCGCCCCCGATCCCGCTCGACGAGCTGCTCGAAGTTTCGCGCTGGGCCATCCGCGCCGGGGCGATGGCCGGGGGAAGCGCTCCACAATGATCGCCCGGCGATGACCACCCCCACTCCCCGCGCGGTCCCACTCGTCCCGAGCCACCCGCGCACCGCGCGCGACCGGCGGGCGCGCTACCTCGCGGTGCGGCGCGGCGTGGAGCTGGTGCTCGCGCTCCTCGCGCTCGTGGTCCTTTCCCCCCTCCTCGCGCTCATCGCGCTCATCGTGCGGGTCACGATGGGGGCGCCGGTCATCTTCCGGCAGCAGCGCCCGGGGCTCAACGGGGAGCTGTTCACGCTGTACAAGTTCCGCACGATGTGTGATGCACGTCACGAAGACGGAACGCTCCGATCGGACGCCGAGCGTCTCACGCGGGTGGGGCGTTTTTTGCGGAGCACGAGCCTCGACGAGTTGCCGGAGCTGATCAACGTGGTGCGGGGGGAAATGAGCCTGGTGGGACCGCGCCCCTTACTACCAGAATATCTCCCGCTATACTCTCCCGAGCAGCGGCGGCGTCACGAGGTGCGTCCGGGGCTCACGGGGTGGGCGCAGGTGAACGGCCGCAACGCGCTCACGTGGCCGGAGAAGTTCGCGCTCGACGTGTACTACGTGGACCACGTGAGCTGGCGGCTCGATCTCGAGATCGTCGCGCGGACGGTGGTGCAGATCGTCCGGCGGGACGGGATCAGTCACGCCGGCCAGGCGACCATGGAACCGTTCCGCGGCAACGATGCCTGAACGCGTGTTGGTCTGGGGAGCCGGGGGGCACGGGAAGGTTGTTGCCGACCTCATCCGGCTGACCGGGCACCATCTGGTGGGGTTCGCGGACAGGGACGAAGGGAAGCTC
>JADGGM010000342.1 GCA_019689955.1 Gemmatimonadaceae bacterium | reverse complement strand
CTCCATGGCCGATGCGCGCAGGCGGAGCGGTCGCAGATACGTCTCCGCCGTTGCGCGCTCGGCGCGGCGGCGCACCCACCCCCCCGCGGCGGCGAGCGACGGGAGGATGGGAAGCGTCGCGTTCTCTCGCGCGCGCATGGAGAGCACGAGCCCTTGCCGCTTGCGATCCTCGGGGACGAAGCCGAGCCCCGCGGCCATCGCATCGCGCGGGGAGCGGATCTGCACGCGCTTCCCGCGCACGTAGATCGCGCCGCGGCTCGCGCGGTCGAGGCCGAACAGCGCCTGCGCGACCTCCGATCGTCCCGCGCCCACGAGCCCCGCGAGCCCCACGACCTCGCCCGCGCGCACGGAGAACGAGACGTCGCGGAAGCACCCGGGGCGCGAGAGCCCCTCCACGCGCAGCCGCTCCTCCCCCGGCGCGCGGCTCACGTGCGCGGGGAAGTACTGCTCCACCCGCCGCCCGATCATGAGCTGCACCAGCGCGCGCTCGTCGAGCGCGGCGACGGGCTGCGTGCTCACGTGCGCGCCGTCGCGCAGCACCGTCACCCGCTCGCAGAGGCGGAAGATCTCCCCCATGCGGTGCGAGATGTAGAGGAGCGTGACGCCGCGCGCCTTGAGCTCCTCCACGAGCGCGTAGAGCCGCGCCGCTTCCCCTTCGCTGAGACTGCTTGTCGGCTCATCGAAGATGAGGACGCGCGCCCCGCCCCCCACCGCGCCGGCGATCTGCACGAGCTGCTGCTCGGCCACGCTCAACGTCTCCATCCGCCGCGCCGGGTCGATCGTGGCGCCGATCGCGCGCAGCAGCTCCTCGGCCCGGCGACACAACGCCGCGCGCGAGACGAAGCTCCATCGCGCCGGGAGGTGCGAGAGACAGAGGTTCTCCGCGACCGTGAGGTTCTCGCAGAAGGCGAGCTCCTGGTGCACCATCGCCACCCCGGCCGCGAGCGCGTCGCGCGGGCTCCCGAAGCGGACCTCGCGCCCGCCGAGCGACACCGTCCCCGCGTCGGCGTGCAGGATCCCCGCGAGGATCTTGCCGAGCGTGCTCTTCCCCGCGCCGTTCTCGCCGCAGACCGCGTGGCACGAGCCCGCCTCCACCGCGAACGACACGCCGTCGAGCGCCACCACCCCAGGGAAGCGCTTGGTGAGCCCCGCGAAGCGGATGGCCGGCTCCGCCATGGGAGCGCTACCGGCCGAGCGAGAGGTACGTCGAGTCCACCCCCGGATACCCCCACGCCTGCAGCTGGCGCGCCCACTCACCGAGGTTGTCCTTCGTCACGCGCACGAGCTGCATCTGCACGTGCTCCGGCACCGGCTTGTGCAGGTAGACGTGGTCGATGATCGTGTGCACCGACTGGTACCCCCAGAGGTACGTCGGCTGCGCGAGGAGCACCGGGGTGATCCCCTTCTCGACGTACGCCAGCTCCACCGGGAGCGCGTCGATGGAGACGACCTTCACGCGCGATGGGTCGAGGTCGAGGAGCGCGCGCGTGAACAGCGCCCACCCGCCGACCATCGCCCACCCCTGCACGTCGGGGTACGACTGCTGCACGCGCAGCACCTCGGCGGCGGCGTCCTGCGGCGTCTCGATCGTGTGGAACGTGCCGAGGATCGTGATCTTGGGGTACTTCTTCGCCTCGTCGAGCACCCCCTGCACGCGGTGCTGGAGGTTGGGCGCGACCTGGCTCCCGGAGAGGATGGCGACCTTCCCCTGGCCGTGCATCTGCGCCGCGAGCTCCGCCATCACCTGGCGCCCCATCGCCTCATCGTCGCCGCCGTAGAAGGAGAAGCGCTTGGACGCGGGCGCATCGCTGTCGAACATCATGACCGGCACCCCGCGCTCCACCGCCTCGTTGATCGCGCCGGTGACCTTCGCGGCCTCGCTCGCCGAGACGAGGATGGCGTTCGCGCCGGAGTTCATCGCCTCCGCGATGCGCTGCGCCTGGAGCTGCGCATCCTCCGTGGGCGGCGTGAGCCAGTTGATGCGGATCGTGATGCCGTACTGCTTCGACAGCTCCGCGGCCGCGCGCTCGGCGCCCGTGCGGGCGGAGAGGAAGACCGGGTTGGTCGAGCTCTTCGCGATCATCGCGATCGTGAACACGTTCCCCGCCCCTCCCGCCGATCCGGAATCGGAGCCTGCCGCGCGTGCGGCGCCATGGTCGGACCCGGCGCAGGCGGCCATCCCGGCCGCACAGAGGACCATGAGCAGGCGGTGGTGCACCGGACGAGGGATGCGCATGCAGGGCTCCTGGGGTGTGAGGGTCGTTCGGGTCACTGCGACCGCGTTTCGCGGCGGCGCGCGAGGCGCCACGCGAGCAGCCGGGTGCTCCCCTGGTCCAGCACCACGGCGAGGATCATCGCGGTCCCGATGATGATCCACTCGTAGTTCTGATCCAGGTGCAGCGTGCGGATGGCCTGGCGGATGAGCACGATGAGGAGCGCACCGAGCGTGGCGTTGACGGCGCTCCCCTTCCCTCCCATCAAGCTCGCCCCGCCCACGACGGCGGCGGCGATCACGTACAGCTCGTAGCCGTTGGCGTCGGACGAGGAGGCCGATCCGTAGTAGCTCGCGCCGAGGAACGCCGCGAGCCCCGCGGCGAGCCCGGAGACCACGAAGACGCCGAGCTGGATCCGGCGCACGCTGAGCCCGGAGAACCGGCACGCCTCGGGGTTCCCGCCGACGGCGAAGACGTGGCGCCCCATGACCGTGCGGGTGAGGTAGATGCTGCCGAGCGCGGTCACGGCGAGCGTGAGGAGGAGGGGGACCGGGTCGACCGCGGTCCCGAGCCCGAGCGAGGCTTTCGCGACGTTGGTGAGCGCGGGGGGGACGAGGATGCTCTCGGCGCGGCTCGCGACGAACGCGATGCCGCGGAAGATCCACATGGTGCCGAGCGTGATGATGAACGAGTGCACGCCGAGCCCGATGACCATGAGCCCGTTGGCCAGCCCGCAGGCGAGCCCCACCCCCAGGGCGGTGACGAGCCCGAGGAGGACGGTGGCCGTGGGGCTCATCGGCCCAGCGGCGCGGAGCACGGAGGCCATGGTGACGCCGGCGATGGCGTAGACCGCGCCGACGGAGAGGTCGATGGCGCCGGCGATGATGACGATCGTGGCGCCCACGCCCATGATGGCGAACGCGCTGGCGTCGGTCGCCATCTGGATGAGGGTGTACTTGTTGAGGAAGTTGTTGACGGTGGCGCCGGAGATGGGATCGGTGTGGGAGCCCGCGGCGACGGTGAGGGCGGCGCCGCCGAGGAGGAGGACGGCGACGAGGCCGAACTGCGGCGCGTGGACGATCGCGCGCCCCGCGCGGCGCAGGAGGGCGAGCACGTGGCGGCTCTCCGCGCGTTGCACTACCGTCGGGAGGGGGTGGACCGGCTGGACCTCAGGGGCGGAGCTGGCGGCGCGGCTCCGGACGGGGCTCTCCACGCGGGGCACCTCGAGTCGATGTAAGCGCTTGCAATATTAGGGGCGGCTCACCGGCTGTCAACGCACGAACGGCACGCGCGGCGCGCCTTGTGTGCGGGCGCGTCCGGTGAGATACTTGCCCGCACCGGCGAGGCACGGCCCCGTCGGACCCCGCTCTTGCCAGGAGAGATGCGAGGCTCATGAACCTCGACGATGTCGCCAAGCGAGCGAAAGTCTCCACGGCCACCGTATCGCGCGTCCTCAACAACGTCGGCCTCGTCAAGGGGAGCACGCGGATGCGCGTGCTCCAGGCGGTGGAAGAGCTCAAGTACACCCCGAACCTGAACGCCCGCATGCTGGCCGGCGGACCGAACCGCACGCTCGGCATGGTCGTCTCCAACCTCGAGAACCCGTTCTTCCTCGACATCTTCCGCTCCCTGGAGGCGGACGCCCAGCGGCTCGGCTACGAAGTCCTCGTCGCCAACACCGACTATCGCCCGCAGCACCTCGTCTCCAGCATCCGGCTCATGCTCGGCCGCCGCGTCTCCGGGCTCGCCATCGTGGTCTCCGAGATGGAGCCGTCGCTCATCCAGGAGCTCGCCGCGAGCAAGCTCCCGGTGGTGTTCTACGATGTGGGAGAGGTACGCCCGAACATCACGAACATCAAGGTCAACTACCGGAGCGGGATGCAGCGGATCATCGAGTACCTGTACGGTCTCGGACACCGCCGCATGGCGTTCGTGGGGCACCACACGCGCCTCGAGCCGCTGCACGACCGGAAACGCACCTTCCTCGAAGTGGCCGCCGACTACGCCCCCCGCGTGAAGGTCATAACGGTGACGAGCACCGATGGGCTGGTCGGGGGGCGGAACGCGGCGCGCGAGATCCTGGCCTCCCGCTTCCGCCCCACGGCGATCGTCTGCGTGAACGATTTCATGGCCGTCGGCGTGCTGCACGAGCTGCGCGTGCGGCGGATCGTGGTCCCGGACGACGTGTCGGTGACCGGGTTCGACAACATCAGTCTCGCCGAGTACACCAGCCCGGCGCTCACCACGGCGCACATCCCCCGGGAAGAGATCGGGCACCTGATGGGGGAGGCGCTGATCCCCGGGC
>JADGGM010000341.1 GCA_019689955.1 Gemmatimonadaceae bacterium | reverse complement strand
CCGTGATGCTCGACGAGCCTTCCCGCCCCCGCCCGGACGACACACCGCTCCCCGAGATGTCGGCCGCGTACCATGCGCGCCGCGATCCGGCGCACTTCCCCGGCCAGCGCAT
Organism: Gemmatimonadaceae bacterium; assembly: GCA_019689955.1. Taxonomy (GTDB): domain Bacteria; phylum Gemmatimonadota; class Gemmatimonadetes; order Gemmatimonadales; family Gemmatimonadaceae; genus JADGGM01. Next base: position 4,452 of record JADGGM010000341.1, on the reverse strand, counting down.
GCCCGCCGAGTGGGTGCCGCACGCGGCGACGTGGATCGGCTGGCCCCACCACCGCCCCGACTGGCCGGGGAAGTTCGAGCCGATCCCGTGGGTGTACGCCGAGATCGTGCGCGTGCTCCACGCGCACGAGCGCGTGGAGATCCTCTGCCACAACCCCGACGTGCAGGAGGAGGCGACGCGGATGCTCGACGCGCACGGCGTGGACCTCGCGCGCGTCGGCTTCCACCTGGTCCCCACGGACCGCGTGTGGCTCCGCGACTCGGGGCCTACGGCCGTCGTCGCGCCGAACGGGGCGGTGCACTGGGTGGCCTGGAAGTTCAACGCGTGGGCGAAGTACGAGAATCACGCGCTCGACGAGCTGGTCCCGGCCGCCGTGGCCGAGCTGAGCACGCTCCCGCTCGAGGAGGCCTGGCGCCCCGACGGCGGCGGCCGGCTGGTGCTGGAGGGGGGTGGGATCGAGACCAACGGCGAGCGGACGCTCCTCGTGACCGAGGAGTGGCTGCTGTCGGACCAGCAGGTGCGCAACCCCGGGCTCGATCGCGCCGGGTACGAGCGCGCCTTCGCCCAGTATCTCGGGATCGAGCGCACGATCTGGCTCGGCGAGGGGTGTGTCGGCGACGACACGCACGGCCACGTCGACGACGTCGCGCGTTTCACCGACGCGCACACCGTCGTGCTCGCGTACGAGGACGACCCGGCGGACGAGAACCACGCGCGCTCCGCGGACAACCTGCGTCGCCTCGAGCTCGCCGCGCGCACGGTGCCGGGCGGGCTCCGCATCGTGCGCCTCCCGTTCCCGCGCCCGGTGGTCATGGCGGGGGAGCGGCTCCCGGCGAGCTACGCGAACTTCTACATCGCCAACGGCGTGGTGCTCGTCCCCACGTTCAACGATCCCAACGACCGCGTGGCGCTCAACACGCTCGCGGAGCTCTTCCCGGGGCGCGAGGTCGTCGGGATCCACGCGGTCGACCTCGTCTGGGGGCTCGGCACGCTCCACTGCCTGTCGCAGCAGCAGCCGGCCGGCGCGTGAGGCGCGGGCGTCGTCGCGCTCACGACGGCACGTGGCGCACGAACCAGTCCGTGGCCACGTGGGCAACGGCCTCGAGCGCCCCGGGCTCCTCGAACAGGTGCGACGCGCCGGGGATCACCACCAGCTCCTTCTCGCAGACGAGGGCGTCGTACGCCTGCTGGTTGAGCGGGATCACGGGGACGTCGGCGCCGCCCACGATGAGGAGCGTGGGCGCGCGCACCTTGGCGAGGCACTCGAGCGCGAGGTCCGGCCGCCCGCCGCGCGACACGATGGCGAACACCTCGCGCTCGTCGGCCGCGGCGCGGCGCGCCGCCGCGGCCCCGGTGCTCGCCCCGAAGTAGCCCACGGGGAGCGCCGACGTATCGGGGTAGGCCGCCAGCCACCGCGTGGCCTCGCGCACGCGCTCGGCGAGGAATGGGATGTCGAAGCGAAGGTGGCCGGTGCGCGCATCCGCTGCTTCTTCGACCGCGCTGAGTAGGTCCATGAGCAGGGTCCCCAGTTGAGCCTGCTGCAGCACGCCGGCCACATACTGATTGCGGGTGCTGAACCGGCCGCTCCCGCTCCCGTGCGCGAAGAGCACCACGCCCCGCGCACCGTCCGGGATCGTCAGGAACCCGCCCACCGTGGCGTCGCCGAGGGTGAGCCTCACCTCGCGTTGCGCCGTCGCTCGATACGCCATGGTTGCTCCTCAGCGCGCAGGCGCTCTCCGCGCCACCGCGCCATCGATCGCCCCGGGGTCTCTGTCAGAACGATGCGTGCCTGCGGGAACGGTGCCACCGGCGCGCGGGAGCGTCGCGCCACCGTCGTCGAGCGCCTCGCACGCGTCGCAACGGTGGCACCGCCAGGTGTCCGAGACCCGCTCGCCGAAGTACTCGAGGATGTAGCGCGTTCGGCAGTGGACCGTCTGGCAGTACTCGATCATCGCGTCGAGCTTGCGCCGGTCGCGCTCCCGTCGCTCCTCGTACGAGTGGAGATCGGCGCTCAGGTCCACCGCGGTGAGATCATCGCCGAGCCGCTCCCAGCTCCCGCCGCGATGCTCGCGCACGAGGCCGTGCCGCTTGAGGAGCATGAGACTGATCCGCGCCTTGCGCAGCGGCACGTCGGACCGCCTGGCGAGCTCCGTGAGCGGGACGGGAGTGAGCCGCGGGTACTCCTCCAGCAGGAGCGCGACGCGTGCCGCCTCCTGCACTTCGGGGTACTTGCCGCCCAGGAAGTACGACTGGATGCGCCGGTCCTCGACGCGATACATGAGCGTGCACACCGCCGCCTTCCCGTCGCGCCCCGCGCGCCCCGCCTCCTGGTAGTACGCCTCGATGGAGCCGGGGAAGTGATAGTGCACGATGTACCGGATGTCCGACTTGTCGATCCCGAGCCCGAACGCGTTGGTCGCGATCATCGCCTGGATCCGGTCCGCCATGAAGGCGTCCTGCGATGCCTTGCGGTCGGCGGCGGGCATCTTCCCGTGGTACAGCCCCACGGGATAGCGCTCGCGCAGCGCGCGGCAGAGCCGTTCCGCCTCGCGCACGGTCGCCACGTACACGATCCCGCTCCCCGGCGCCTGCGCCAGCAGGCGATCCAGCGCGTCGTCCTTCATCGCGGTGTTGACGGTGCGCTGCACCTCGAAGCGCAGGTTCGGGCGCGCGAAGCCGGTGATCGTCACATGCGGGTCGCGCATCCCGAGCTGCCGCACGATGTCGGCGCGCACCTCGGCGGTGGCGGTCGCCGTCAGCGCGAGGATCGGCGGGCGGCCGAGGCGCTGCGCGATCGAGCCGAGCACGAGGTAATCAGGGCGGAAGTCGTGCCCCCACTGGCTCACGCAGTGCGCTTCGTCGACCACGAACAGGCTCACCGTCCGTGTGATCAGCCGCTCGAAGAACTCGCGGTCCTTGAAGCGCTCCGGCGTGAGATACAGGATCTCCCCCGCCCCTGCCGCCACCCGCGTCTGCATCGCTCGCGACTCGGCCGGCGAGAGGTGCGAGTGCATCGCCAGCGCGTCGACGCCCTGCGCGCTCAGCTTGTCCTGCTGGTCCTTCATGAGCGCGATGAGCGGGCTCACGACGACCGTCAACCCCGGGAGCATGAGCGCCGAGAGCTGGTAGATGAGCGACTTCCCGCTCCCGGTGGGCATCACCACCAGCGCATCGCGCCCCTCGAGCAGAGGCTGAATCGACTCCCACTGCCCCTCCTGAAAGTCCTCGTGCCCAAAGCGCGCAACGAGGACGTCGCGGGCGCGGGACCTGGCAACACGCGGCATATACCGGAATCGGGAAGCAGGAACCGTTCCGCGGGCCGCCCGGCAGGGAACGTTCCGCGACTGCCGGCCGGCCCTGCGGCGGCGCTATACTTCGAGGCACACTGGCGTCCCCCGGCCGCGTCCCCTTCCCCGCCCTTTTCCTCTCGCTCCGGCTTCGTTCCGATCACCACGATGCGCGCGCGGCTCCCGCGGTCCCTCGCCACGCTCCTCCTCCTGGCCGCGCCCCTCCGCGCGCAGGCGAGCGACACCGCTCGCACGGCAGCGCCCGGACTCTTCACGACGCGCGACGCCGTCATCGCGGGAGCGACGGTGGTCGGCACGCTGGCGCTCATCCCCCTCGATCGCCGCATCGCCACGCACGTGCAGCGTCCGAGCCTCCAGCACGACGCGACGCTCCGCCACCTCGCCACCACCGCGCGCCTGGCCGCCCTCCCGGGCACGGTCATCGCCGCGCCGGTGCTGTGGGGGGTGGGGCGACTCACGCACCACTCGCGGCTCGCCGACCTCGGCCTGCACGCGGGAGAGGCGATCGTCGTGGCGGAGGGCGCGGGGCTCGTGATCAAGGGGATCGCCGGGCGCGCGCGCCCGTACGTCGTCGGCGACACGCTGCCGCGCAGCTTCCGGCTCGGCCGCGGGTTCCGCGGAGACAAGTACGCCTCCTTCCCCTCCGGGCACACCCTCGCCGGCTTCGCCTTCGCCGGCGCCGTGACGGCGGAGACCGCGCACTGGTGGCCGCGCGCGACGTGGTACGTCGCCCCGCTGGCGTACGGGAGCGCAACCCTCATGGGCCTCTCGCGCGTGTACCACGACGAGCACTGGGCCAGCGACGTCGCGCTCGGCGCGGGGCTCGGGACGCTGAGCGGGCTCCTCGTGGTGCGCTACAACCACGCGCAGCCGCGCAACGCGATCGACCGATGGCTCCTGGCCACCACCGTCACCCCCACGAGCGACGGCGGCGTCGTGGTGGCGTGGCGCATGTCGTGGCGGTGAGGCGCGCGCGCTAGCGCGGCGCGCGTGGGAGCGCGAGCGTGAAGGTGGACCCCAGCCCCTCCGCGCTCTCGACCGTGAGGTCCCCGCCCATGCCGCGCGCCAGGTCGCGGCTGATCGCGAGGCCGAGCCCACGAGACTCGACGTCATGGGGGATGGCGGGGTGGGGGTTAAAAAAAAA
>JADGGM010000340.1 GCA_019689955.1 Gemmatimonadaceae bacterium | reverse complement strand
CCCGTCCCCCCGGAGTCGCCGGAGATGAGGATGACGTCCGCCCGCGCCTTCGCCACCCCCGCCGCGATCGTCCCCACGCCGACCTCGGAGACGAGCTTCACCGAGATGCGCGCGTGCGGGTTCACGTGCTTGAGGTCGGAGATGAGCTGCGCCAGGTCCTCGATCGAGTAGATGTCGTGGTGCGGCGGCGGGGAGATGAGCGTGACCCCCGGGGTCGCGTGCCGCGTGCGCGCGATCACCGCGTCCACCTTGTGCCCCGGGAGCTGCCCCCCTTCGCCCGGCTTCGCCCCCTGCGCCATCTTGATCTGCAGCTCGCGCGCGCTCACCAGATAGTCGGTCGTCACGCCGAAGCGCCCGGAGGCGACCTGCTTGATCGCGCTGTTCCGGTCCGTGCCGTAACGCTCCGGCTCCTCGCCCCCCTCGCCGCTGTTGCTCCGCCCGCCGATGCGGTTCATCGCGAGCGCCAATGTCTCGTGCGCCTCCTTGCTCAGCGACCCGAACGACATCGCGCCCGTGGCGAAGCGCTTCACGATCTCCGCCGCGGGTTCCACCTCGTCGATGGGCACCGGCGCGCGCTCGGCGAAGTCGAGGAGCCCGCGCAGCGTCGCGAGCCGCGTGCGCTCGTCGTTCGCCAGGCGGCTGAACTCGCGGTACGTGGCGGCGCTCCGCCCGCGCACGGCGTGCTGCAGCGTGGAGATCGTCGCCGGGTTCCACGCGTGGTGCTCGCCCTGGCTCCGGTAGTGGAACTCGCCCCCGGACTCGAGCGCGCGCAGCGGGAGCACCTGGTGATATGCTGCGGCGTGGCGGCGCAACGTCTCCTCGGCCACCTGCTCGATCTCGATCCCTCCGATGCGCGACGCCGTCCCGGTGAAGTACCGCCGCACGAGGCGCGGCCCCAGCCCCACGGCCTCGAAGATCTGCGCGCCGCAGTAGCTCTGCACCGTGGAGATCCCCATCTTCGAGAGCACCTTGAGGAGCCCCTTCTGCAGCGCCTTGATGTACTTCTCCGCGGCCGTCGTCGCATCGATCGGCTCGGGGAGGCGCCCGTCGCGTGCCAGGTCGGCGAGCGTCTCGAAGGCGAGGTACGGGTTCACGGTTCCGGCGCCGTAGGCGATGAGGAGCGCCACGTGCTGCACCGTGCGCGCCTCTCCCGTCTCCACGAGGAGCCCCACGTTCGTGCGTAGCCGCTCGCGGATGAGGTGGTGGTGCACCGCCGACGTGGCGAGGAGCGACGGGATCGGCGCCCAGTCGGCGTCCACGTCGCGATCGCTCAGGACGAGGAGCGAGTAGCCGTCGTGCACGGCCTGCGTGGCCTGGCGGCAGAGCGCGTCGACCGCCTGCGCCATGGCCCGCGCGCCCCCCGCCGCGGGGAACACGGCGCGCAGCGTGGTGGTGCGGAACCCCGGGTCGCGCAGCGAGCGGATCTTCTCGAGCTGCGCGTTGGTGAGCACCGGCTGCTTGACGCGGATGCGCCGCACGTGCTCCGGGCGCTCGCCGAGCACGTTCGCCTTGGGGCCGATGTTCATCGCGAGCGACATCACGAGCTGCTCGCGGATTGGGTCGATCGGCGGGTTGGTGACCTGCGCGAAGAGCTGCTTGAAGTAGTTGAAGAGGAGCTGCGGCTCGTCGGAGAGCACGGCGAGCGGCGTGTCGTTCCCCATCGACCCCACCGGCTCCTCGCCGGTCGACGCCATGGGGATGAGGATCGTGCGCAGCTCTTCGGCCGTGTACCCGAACGCCCGCTGCCGCTCGCGGAGCGTGGCGTGATCGAGCTGCGGGACGTTGAGCGGCTCGGGGAGCTCCTCGATGGCGATGCGGTTGGCCGCGACCCACCGGCGATACGGCTTCCGCGTCGCGAGCGCCGTCTTGAGCGCTTCGTCGGTGTAGAGACGCCCCACGGCGGTGTCGACGAGGAGCATCGTGCCGGGGCGGAGGCGCCCCTTCTCGCGGATGCGCTCGGCCGGGATCTCGAGCGCGCCGGCCTCCGAGGCGAGGACGACGAGGCCGTCGGTCGTCACGAGGTAGCGCGCGGGGCGGAGCCCATTGCGGTCGAGCGTCGCGCCGATCTGCGTGCCATCGCTGAACGCCACCGCCGCCGGCCCGTCCCACGGCTCCATCATCGCGGCCTGGTACTCGTGGAAGCCGCGGCGGTCGAGGTCCATGTCGGCATCGCCGGACCACGCTTCGGGGATGAGCATCATCATCGCGTGCGCCAGCGAGCGCCCGCCGCGCACGAGGAACTCGAGCGCGTTGTCGAGACACGCCGAGTCACTCTGGTCCTCGCCGATGATCGGGTACAGCTTCTGGAGATCGCTCCCGAAAAGGCGCGACGCCATGCGCCCCTCGCGCACGCGCATCCAGTTGACGTTCCCCTTGAGCGTGTTGATCTCGCCGTTGTGCGCGAGGAACCGGTACGGGTGCGCGCGCGCCCAGGAGGGGAAGGTGTTCGTGGAGAAGCGTGAATGTACGAGCGCGAGCGCGCTCGCGACCTCCGGGTCGGCGAGGTCGGGGTAGAAGCGCGGGAGCTGCCACGGCATCAGCATCCCTTTGTACACGAGGGTGCGGCTCGAGAAGCTCGCGGCATGGAAGCCGCGGCGTTCCCCGATCGTCTTCTCGATCTGCCGGCGGACGACGTACAGCGTGCGCTCGAGCGCCTTCGCCCCGCCGCCGCGCCCGTCACGGGCGATGAAGACCTGACGGATCGCGGGGCGCGCCGCGCGCGCCGCCTCGCCGAGCACGCTCTCGTCCACGGGCACGTCGCGCCAGCCGAGCACGCGACACCCTTCCTCGATGACCGTGCGCTCCAGCAGCAGCTCGCACATCCGCCGCTCCGCCGCGTCCGTCGGGAGGAAGAGCATCCCGACCCCGTATCCCCCGGCCGCGGGGAGCTCGATCCCCAGCCGGTCGCACTCACGCGCGAAGAACACGTGCGGCACCTGGAGCATGATCCCCGCCCCGTCGCCGGTGCACGGGTCGCACCCGACGGCACCACGGTGCGACAGGTTCTGGAGCAACGTAAGCCCTTGTCGCACGATGTCGTGCGATCGTGCGCCGTCGATGCGTGCCACGAACCCCAGGCCACAGGCGTCGTGCTCGTGGCGTGGATCGTAGAGTCCTTGGGCGTCCGGCAGGTGGTCCATTGCGTCGTGCTCTCCGGCTGATGCGCTCCGAGTGGCTCTGGCCGGCCCGGGGCGGCGGCCGGGGCGCGGCACACGAAAAAGCCCTCGCGCTTTCGGATCGAAGCGCGAGGGCTCTGGCGTTCGTGGGCGTTCGTCTTAACGCTTCACGGCATTCCTCGTCGCTCGATCCCAAGGCGCGCGTCAGCCTCGAGCACCGGCGTAATCGCCGGGGCCGTAAGCTTGGTAAGGCGCTTGAGATTGAGCGAACGCGACATGATCGACGTGAAGCGAGGTTTCAGATGTTGTGGCGAGCCATCTCGCGGCGCGGCAGTGCGCATCGAGCGGCTTTCGCTACGGTAATGGTTTCGTGCCCCCTTGTCCAGCCCCCAGCGCGCGCGCGCACGCGGCGAGCCGGTCGAGCGCGGTCGTGAGCTGCTCGACGGGCGCGGCGTACGAGAGTCGCAGGTGCCCCTCGCCCCCCGCGCCGAACGCGGTGCCGGGGAGGCACGCGAGGCCGTGGCGCGCGAGGAGCTGGCCGGCGAGATCGCGGGCCGCGATCGACGAGTGCGCGAGGAGCTCGGCCACGTTCGGGTACGCGAAGAACGCCCCGCGCGGCATCGCGCAGCGAATGCCCGGGATCGCGTTGAGCCCTCGCACGAGCACGTCGCGCCGCTCGCGCAGCGCGCGGCGCATTGCCAGGACCGGCTCCATGGGTCCGGTGAGCGCGGCGAGGCCGGCGTCCTGCACGAAGGTCGCCGTGCAGGAGCAGCTGTTGATGACGAGCCGCGTCACGCGCTCGGCGATGGGCGCGGGCATCACGCCGTAGCCCAGGCGCCACCCCGTCATGGCGAACGTCTTGGAGAACCCGTCGACGACCACCGTGCGCTCCGCCATCCCCGGGAGCGCGGCGATGGTCCGGTGTGGTTCGTCGTACTGGTGCTGCGAGTAGATCTCGTCCGAGATCACGGTGAGCCCGTGCCGAAGTACGAGCTCGGCGAGCCCGGCGAGCGCGTCGGCGCCGAGCACGGTGCCGGTGGGGTTGTGCGGCGTGTTGAGCATGAGCACCCGCGTGCGCGGCCCGATCTTCGCGGCGATCTCATCGAGGTCGATCCCCGACGGGCGCGACGGGTCCACGCGGTAGTACACGGGTCGCCCGCCGGCGAAGCGCGCGACCGAGTCGAAGATCGGAAAGTGCGGGCTCGGCACGAGCACCTCGTCGCCGGTGGCGAAGAGCGTGAGCGCGGCGTAGAGGAGGATCGGCTTCGCGCCCGGGGTGACGACCACGTCGTCCGCTGTGGCGTCGAGGCCGCGGTGGCACATGGCGGCCGCGATCGCCTCGCGGAGCGCGGGGATCCCCGCGGGAGGGGCGTAGCGTGTGCGCCCCGCGTTGAGCGCGGCGGCGCCCGCCGCCACCATGTGCGCCGGCGGGGGGGAGTGCGGCTCGCCGCA
>JADGGM010000339.1 GCA_019689955.1 Gemmatimonadaceae bacterium | reverse complement strand
CCCCCACCCCTTCCCCGGCGCCGGTCGTCGCGGCAGAATTTCTTCTACATGCCGGAGCCCCTCGATCTCGGTCTCGTGACGCCGCGGAACGCGGTCGCGGGGCCGTACCCACTCGCCATCATCGTGCCCATCGTTCGCGCCGACGCGCGCCGCGCACCCTGCGCCGGGCTCGTCTCGCCCGCCCGCGCGCCCGGAGGAGTCGCCCCCCGATGATCTCCGACGGGGGGGACCAACCACCACCACTCCTGCGCCCGCCGGCACTGGTGAAGGGGGACGCCATCGGGATCGTCGCCCCGTCGTACGCGCCGCGCCCGGGGTGGCTGTTGCGCGGGATCAAGGCACTGGAGCACGCGGGGTTCCAGGTGATCCAGGACCCGGAGCTCACCCTGGGCCGCCGCTTCAAGCGCGCCGAGGACGAGCGCCGCGCCGAGAACTTCATGGGCGTCTGGCTCGATCCGCGCGTGAAAGCCGTGATCGGCGGTACCGGGGGATATGGCGCCGTGCGCATGCTCCCGTACCTCGAGCCCGAGATCTTCCGCCGCAACCCCAAGGCGTTCGTCGGCTACTCGGACATCACGGCGCTCCACCTCTGGCTCATGCGGCGCGCCGGGCTCCGCGTCTTTCACGGCCCCACGGTGGACGACCTGATCCCGAGCACGCGCGACCCCACGATGGCATCGCTCCTGAGCGCGCTCACCACGCCGAGGCCCGCCACGCGCATCGGCCGCGGGATCGCGCGCGTCGTGCGCCCGGGGCGCGCAGTGGGGCGGCTCATCGGGGGGAACCTCTCGCTCGTGCAGCAGACGATCGGCACGCCGTACGAGGTCGACACGCGCGACGCGATCCTCTTCCTCGAGGAGACGCGCGACCCGATGAGCGTGCTCGACGAACGCCTCGTGCACCTGCGCGCCGCGGGGCTCCTGCGCGCCGTGAAGGGGGTCGTCTTCGGCCAGCTCTCGATCGACCGCTCGGAGGAGGACGAGTTCGAGGACTTCCTGCTCGACCTCGTCTCCGACCTCAACGTCCCGATCCTCACCGACTTCCCCGCAGGGCACGAGGTGCCGAACCTCACCGTGCCGATCGGGACGGAGGTGGAGCTGGTGGCCGAGGAGACGACGGGGTGGATCGCCTACCGCGAGGATGCGCTGGAGCCGCGCACGAGCGGCGTTTCGCCGGTCGCGCTCCCGGGCGCGCCCGCGCTCACCACGCCCGGCGCGCCTCTTCACACGACATCGTGAACGGCTCCAGCGCCGCCACGAGCTCCGCGGGGAGCGCGCGCTTCTCGAACGTGCGGCGCGACACGCACACGAGCACCTGATAGGCGGCCGCGTGCAGCCGCGCGCGGTCGGCGCTCATCACATCGAAGTTGATCGTGAGCGACGTCCGCCCGATGCGGCTGAAGTACGTGAGCACCTCCAGCCGGTCGTCGAGGCGCGCGGGGGCGTCGAACTCGGTGTGCATGACCTTCCGCGGCAGCCACATGTCGTACCGCTCGAACATCTCCCCGAACGGGTGCCCCACCGCGCGGAAGATCTCCGTCTCGGCCAGCTCGTAGAAGCGGATGTACGCGCCGTAGCAGATGATCCCCGCCAGGTCGATGTCGCCCCAGCGGACGTACTCGGAGATGACGAAGGGGTGTTTCATCCCCCTAATGTAAGCCCTCGCGCCCGCCGCTCGCACGGCGCGCTCGTCGTCCCGGGCGCGTTGTGATGATTCTCACAGTGCGTGCCACACCCGGCGCGCGGCGCGGGTCGGCGCGCGCACATCGGTCGCATGCGGACATCCTTGCCTCGTGCGTGAACCGGGGATAGACTAGTCTCCCCTTCGTCCTCGGTCGCGATGAGTCAGTCGCCCGTTGCTTCGTCGCTCACACAACCGTTCGTGTTCGTCGGGGACCGCCTCTGGCTCGACTTCGTCAACACCGACGACGCGCGGCGCGGTGTCCGCGTCGACGCGCTCCGGGACTTTGACGCGCTGGTCCAGTGGCTCGAGGCGGTCGCGGTGCTCGACGCCGAACGGGGCGCGGCCATGCGCCGGCGTGCGCAGCAGCAGCCCGCCGGTGCGACGGCGGCACTCGCCGACGCGCGCCGCGTGCGCGCCGCGCTCCGCGCGCTCGCCGAGCGTGGCATGGTCGCCGAAGACGTCCGCCAGTACGCGGTGAGCGAGATCAATCGCGTGCTCGGCCGCAGCGCCGGGACGCGGCGCCTCGAAGTGCGCAGCGATGGATCGTTCGTCCGGAGCTTCGTCCCCGTCGGCGACGCGTTCGCGGGGCTCATGATCCCCGTCGTCGAATCCGCGGCCGACGCGCTCGTGCTCGGCGAGCTCGCGCGCGTGCGCCGGTGCGCGGACCCGCGCTGCCCGCGTGTGTTCTACGACGGCACGAAGAACGGTCGGCGCCGCTGGTGCGACATGGCCACCTGCGGCAACCGCGCGAAGGCCGCGCGCCACCGCCGCAAGCTCCGCCAGGAGCAGGAGGAAAAAGAAGCGGCCCACGTCTGGGAGACCGTGAGCCGCTAGAAGTCGTTCGCTGCCCGGCGCCGAGCGATCGGCGGCGCTACGCCGTCTCCGACGCCCGCTCCCCGCCCGGGCTCTTGATGTAGCCCATCTCCAGCGCGTAGTCCACCAGCTTGCGCTGCAGGATCCGCCGCCCGCGGAAGAGGCGCGACTTCACCGTCCCCTCGGGAATCCCGAGGATCTCCGCGATCTCCGCGTACCGCAGCCCGTGCACGTCGCTCAGCACCACCGCCGTCCGGTAGTCCTCCGGGAGCGACTCGATCGCGCGCGTGACCTCCTCGTCGACGAACGAATCGTAGAACCGCCCCTCCGGATCCGTCTCGCCGACGACTTCGTGCGCGGACCAGCCGTCGATCTCCTCCGGCAGCGGGAGCTCGCGCGCATCGATGCGGCGCCTCCGGCTGACGAACACGTGGTACAGGATCGTGAACAGCCACGCGCGGGCGTTGGTGCCGAGCTGGTATTGCTCCCACCGCTCCAGCGCGCGGAGCATCGTCTCGGAGACGAGGTCCTCGGCCTCGTCGCGTGAATGCGTGAGCTTGAGCGCGAAGCTGTAGAGCGCATCGAGGTGCTCCAGCGCCTCCCCCTCGAAGCGCTTGCGCCGTTCCGTCGGGCTCAGACCAGCGCCGTCGGCCCCGATCGGCCTCGCGCCATCCGCGGCGCCCGCCCCCGCACGAAGCGCAGGGCCGGCACCGTTCGTCACCGCCACATCTCTCGCCATCATTTATAGGATCTCCCTGGCCCGCCGCCCCGCGCCGGACGTCTCCGCCGCGGTGGACCGTCCTGTGGCCTCGTGCAATCCCTCTGCAATGCGGACGTGTGCAGCCACGTACCGCTTGAGATCCGCCGCGATCCCCTCGAGCACGACCGCGTCGCGCTTGACGCGCGACATGAACAGCGCTCCCTCCAGGGTTGCGACGATGAATCGCGCCAGGCGCTCCGTGTCGACCCCCTCCACGAGCTGCGGGCGCGCCTCCCACAGAAGCGCCTGCAGTTGCCCGGTCCACCGCTCGAACAGGGCGTCGACATGCTTCCGGAATCCCTCGTGCTGCTCGGCCATCTCCGCGGCGAGCGATCCGCACGGGCTCGCCCCACCGCACCCACAGCCGACGTGCTCTTCGACGACCCAGTCGACGAACTGGTCCAGCCGCTCGAGCGGGTCGAGCAACGGCTCGCGCAACACCGCGAGCCCACGCTCGGCGAACAGCTCGAACTGGTGGCGCAGCACCGCGTACCCCAGCTCGTCCTTGGACCGGAAATAGTGGTAGAAATGCGCCTTCCCGCAGAGGCCCGCTTCCTTGATGACGTCCGCCACCGACGTCTGCTGGTATCCCTGTCGGGCCATCACCGCCGTAGCGGCATCCACGATCTGCGCGCGCCGATCCTTCATGGCGCGCATATTAGGACTGACCAGTCCTAATGTCAACCATCCACGAAAATTCCTGGCAATTCCCTTGCAAATGGTTGAAATATATGACGTTACGTATCCACCGCCTGAGCTCGCCCAATCCCTCGTGCAGACAGTGATACGACAGATATTGGACTGAACAGTCCACCCCGTGCGGGCACCCGCGCTCGCGTTATCTTCCGACCCATGCACGAGATATCCCGCGAGCAGGAAGCTCGCCAAACGGTCGTCGAGGTCACGCGGACCTATCTCGAGATGACAGCACCCGAGCAGTACCGCGCCGTACCCCGCGACGAGCGCCTGCGCGTGGAGCGCGTCGTCGAGTGCGCTCCGTCGTTCTTCCGATATCTGTACCGCGAAGTTGGCAGAAACCATTATTGGCGCGACCGGCTCGGGTGGACCGACGCGGAGATCAAGGCGTATCTCGCCACTCCCGGAGTCTCGCTCTGGGTCGGCTACGTGGGCGGGGCGCCGGCGGGTTACTTCGAGCTCCACGCGCGCGAGGACGGCTCCACGGAGATCGTCTACTTCGGGCTGCTTCCGGAGCACGTCGGGCGCGGACTCGGCAAGGCACTCCTCGCCGCGGCGATCGAGCGCGGGTGGGAGGGGGGCACCAAGCGGCTCTGGCTGAACACCTGCACCCTCGAC
>JADGGM010000338.1 GCA_019689955.1 Gemmatimonadaceae bacterium | reverse complement strand
CGCATCCCCCGTCCCATGCAGCCGGACCGGGCGCTCCGGCCTCGCCGCACGCCGCCACCGGGCGGAGGCCCTGACCGCGCGGCGAGAGTACGGATGCCGCGCCCTTGCCGCGTCCTTCAGGGTGACGAGGAGCAGATCACCCATTCACCCGGCGAGGCCTGTCCATGCACGACGACCTGCAGCGCGAGATCCGGCGCCTGCGTCGTATCAACGCGGTATCTCTGGGACTCCTGACCGTGTTCGCGCTCGGCGCGTTCGTGCGATCGCGCCAGTCGCCGCGCTTCGATGAGATCACCGTCGGCCGCATCAACGTGGTCGAGCCCGATGGGACGCTCCGGCTCGCGATCTCCAACAAGGCCCGCTTCCCCGACCCGGTGATCGATGGCAAGACGTACCCGCTGCGGAGCGGCGCCAAGCCCGCCGGGATGATCTTCTTCAACGATCTGGGCGACGAGCAGGGCGGGTTGATCTGGAACGGCGCGAAGCGCGGGGACGGGTACTCCGCCGGCGCATCGCTCACGATGGACCAGTGGCGCCAGGACCAGACCGTGCAGATGTCGTACGAGGATGAATCGGGGGAGCGGTGGGCCGGCTTCCGCGTGATCGACCGCCCCGATCTCCCGCTGACGCCGATGCTCGATGCGTACATGCGCGCGATGCAGCTCCCGCAGGGCCCGGCGCGCGACAGCGCGGTCGCCGCGGTGCGCGCGCACGCGGTGGCTGCGGGGATGACTCCGGCGCAACGCATCCTGGTCGGGAAGGGGAGCGACAAGGCGGCGGTCGTGGTGCTCAACGATCCCGCGGGGAAGCCGCGCATTCGTCTCCGTGTGGACTCGCTCGGTACGCCGTCGCTCGAGTTCCTCGACGCTGCCGGGAAGGTGACCTACGCCCTGCCGGGCGCAGGGGGCGGGGCGCCCGCGCCGCGCTGAGGGGATCGCTCCCACCCCCTGGAACCCGCGCGGTACCGGCGGGTATCTTGCTGACGTTCGCCCTCATGTCCCACCCTACGAGCGAGGAGGTGATCCATTGTCTACTGACCTTAGTACGGCGCGGATCGCCGGGAGCCGGTAAGGCTCGATCATCACGCTGACCGACGCGTCCGCGCCGATCGGTCATGTATCGCGGGGCTCATCGTGCGTCAGGGAGCACGATGGGCCCCGCGCGCATCGGGGAGGGGGAAGGGGGAGGCGCGCGGCGCGGCACCGCGATTGCGGCACCGTGGGGTGTGGCGCGCGCCTGCGCGCCGCAGATGACGCCTACCACGATCGCGAGGGCGCGCCATGAGCTATCCCGCGGAGCGGCTCGACCACCTGGAGGCCAACTTCCGGGCCGCCAACTACCTCAGCCTCGCGCAGCTCTATCTGTGTGACAACGTCCTCCTGCGCGAGCCGCTCGCGCCGGAGCACATCAAGCCGCGTCTCCTCGGCCACTGGGGAACGGTGCCCGGGATCACGTTGACGTACGCGCACCTGAGCCGCCTCGCGCGGGACCGGGGCGCGAGCGTGCTCTTCGTCGTCGGGACCGGACACGGCGCGCCCGGCGTGCTCGCGGAGCTCTACCTCGAGGGGACGCTCGGCGAGGTGTACCCCATGTTCAGCCGCGACCTCGACGGCGTCGCCCGCTTCGTGCGCGACTTCTCGTGGCCCGGTGGGATGCCCAGCCACCTCACCGCGCTCACCCCCGGCGCGCTGCACGAGGGCGGTGAGCTCGGCTATTCCCTCGTTCACGCCTTCGGCGCGGCGTTCGACAACCCCGAGCTCATCGTCGCCTGCCTCGTCGGGGACGGCGAGGCCGAAACCGGGCCGCTCGCCGCGTCGTGGCAGTCCAACAAGTTCCTCAACCCCGTCACCGACGGCGCCGTGCTCCCCATCCTCCACCTCAACGGCCACAAGCTCTCCGGGCCGACGATCCTCGCGCGGCTGAGCGAGGAGGAGCTGCGCGAGTACTTCTATGGGATGGGGTACACCGTGCGCGAGGTCAGCGGCAACGACCCGATGCGCGTGCACACCGCCATGTGGGCCGCGCTCGACTGGGCGTACGACGCCATCCGCAGCCGGCAGAACACCGCCCGCGCGGGGCAGCCGCTGCACTGGATCGACTGGCCGCTCATCGTCCTGCGCACGCCCAAGGGGTGGACCGCGCCGGCGATGCTCGACGGCCGCCCGCTCGAGGGCACCTTCCACACGCACCAGGTGCCGATCGAAGAGCCGCGCACCAACCGCGAGCACCTGCGCGCGCTCGAGCAGTGGCTGGCGAGCTACCACCCGGAGCAACTGTTCGACCCCGAGGGGCGCCCGGTGAGCGACGTGACCGCGATTTACCCGCCGCCGCCGCTCCGGCTGGGGCACACGCCGCAAGCGAACGGAGGCACGCTCCGCGTCCCGCTCGTCATCCCGGAGCTCGCGCCGTACGCGGTCCAGGTCCCCGAGCCCGGCGCCGCGCGCACCGAAGGGACGAAAGTGCTCGGCCAGCTCCTGCGCGACGTGTTCCGCGCCAACGCCCCCGAGCACAACTTCCGCCTCTTCTGCCCCGACGAGACGTCCTCCAATCGCCTGCAAGCCGTCTTCGAAGCCACCGCGCGCACGTGGCTCCTCCCCACCGTCGCGTCGGACGAGCACCTCGCCCCCGACGGGCGCGTGATGGAGATCCTGAGCGAGCACTGCTGCCAGGGGTGGCTCGAGGGGTACCTCCTCTCCGGGCGCCACGGCGTGTTCGCGTGCTACGAGGCGTTCCTGAGCATCGTCGATTCCATGATGCAGCAGTACGCCAAGTGGCTGAAGATGGCGGGGGAGATCACGTGGCGCCGCCCCGTGGCGTCGCTCAACTACCTGGTCACGAGCCACGTGTGGGAGCAGGACCACAACGGGTACAGCCATCAGGGACCGACGTTCATCAACATGCTGATGACGAAGAAGGCGAAGATCACGCGCGTCTATCTCCCCCCGGACGCGAACTGTCTCCTGGCCGTCGCCGACCACTGCCTGCGGACGACCGACGCCATCAACCTGATCATCGCCTCGAAGAAGCCGATGCCGCAGTGGCTCCCGCTCGACGATGCCCGCCGCCACGCCGCCGCGGGGGCGTCGGCGTGGGAGTGGGCGAGCAACGACGCCGGCCGCCCCGACGTGATCCTCGCCGCGGCCGGCGACGTGCCCACGCGTGAGACACTTGCCGCCGCGTGGTGGCTCCGGCGCGAGGTCCCGGACCTGCGCGTGCGCGTGGTGAACGTGATCGACCTGTTCGCGCTCCAGTCGCGGCGCGACCACCCGCACGGGCTCACCGACGACCGCTTCCTCGCGCTCTTCGGCGCCGACACCGAGGTGGTGTTCGCCTTCCACGGCTACCCGACCGTGATCCACGAGCTGGTGCACCACCGCCCGGAGCCGCAGCGCTTCCACGTGCGCGGCTACGTGGAGGAAGGAACCACCACCACGCCGTTCGACATGACGGTGCTCAACCGGATGAGCCGCTACGACCTGGCGATCGAGGCGCTCATGCGCACGGGACGCGACGACCGCATCGCGCCCTTCACGCGCAAGCTGGCGCAGCACCGCGAGTACATCCGCGCGCACGACGAGGACATGCCCGAGGTACAGCAGTGGCGGTGGTCCGACGCCGGCGTCCCCTCGATGCCGGCGATGCCGCGCGAGCTGTACTGAGCGCGGGCCCTACGCGAGGGCGCGCTGCGCGGTGAGGAGCCGGCAGGTGTGGCGCGCGATCATGCGCTCCTCGTCGGTGCGCATGACGCGCACGGTGACGGGGGCGTCGGCGCGCGAGATGATGGGCGCGTTGGCGGCGTTGCGCGCGGGGTCGAGGGTGATGCCGAGGAAGCCGAGCGCGTCGCAGATGCGCCGACGGATGGCTGGGGCGTGCTCGCCGATCCCGGCCGTGAAGACGAGGGTGTCCACCCCCCCGAGCACTGCGGCGAGCGCCCCGACGGCGCGTTGCGCGCGATAGCAGAAGAGCGTGATCGCCTCCGCGGCGCGCTCGTCGGTGCGCTCGCGCGCGAGCAGGTCCTGCATGTCCCCCGAGACGCCGGAGACGGCGAGGAGCCCGCCCTGCCGGTTCACCAGCTCGTCGACCGCGTCGAGCGTCCACCCTTCGGCGCGCTGCAGGTAGAGCACGACGTTCGGGTCGAGGTCGCCGGTGCGCGTGCTCATCACGAGCCCGCTCGTCGGCGTGAACCCCATGGTGGTGTCGACGCTCACGCCCTGGTGCACCGCCGCCATGCTCGCCCCGTTCCCCAGGTGCGCGACGATCGTGCGCGCGCCGAGCGCGTGCTGCGCCGCGAGCTCGCCGACGATGTACTCGTACGAGAGCCCGTGAAAGCCGTAGCGCCGAATCCCGCGTTCCCAGAGCGCGGGAGGGAGAGCGTAGCGCTGCGCGCGGAGGGGCATGTGCCGGTGGAACGCGGTGTCGAAGCAGGCGACGTGCGGCGTGTCGGGGTAGCGGCGCATCATGGCGCGCACGGCGCCGATCTCGTGCGGCAGGTGGCCGGGGGCGAGGGGGACGAGCGCTTCGAGCACGGCGAGCACGGCGGGGGTGATGATCTGCGGGGACTCGTAGCGGCCGCCGCCGTGCACGAT
>JADGGM010000337.1 GCA_019689955.1 Gemmatimonadaceae bacterium | reverse complement strand
GCGGGGGACGCGATCGACGACGTCTGCCCCGTGGCGCTCCCCGAGCCCCTGGCCCCGCTGGTCGCGGCCGAGCGCGCCGGGGTCGCGATCGACGTCGCGCGACTCGATGCCGCGTTCGCGCGTCTCACGCAGGGGCGCGACGCCGTCGTCGTCGAAGGGGCGGGAGGGCTGCTGGTGCCGATCACTCGCACGATGGCGTACGACCAGCTCTTCCGCCGGTGGCAGCTCGATCTCGTGATCGTCGCGGCGAACCGGCTGGGGGCGATCAACCACACGCTGCTCACCGTGCGCGCCGCGCGCGAGGCGGGGCTCCTGGTGCGCGGTGTGGTGCTCAACGACGCGTTCTCGGAGGGTGACGACCTCGTCGAGCGGACCAACGCCGAGGTGTTGCAGGCGCTCCTGCCGGACGTTCGCATCTATCGGTTCCCGCTCGTCGCCCGCCCGCTCGATCTCGGGGCGCTCGCGGTCGCGGCGGGGCACGTCGGTCTGCACGCCTTCCTCCCGGCCGCCGAGGAGCCGGCGCAGACCGCCCCACCTCTGACCCACGACCGCAGCAATGACTTCAGCGATGACGTACGGATCTGAGACGCGCGCTCCCGCCTTCTGGCACACACTGGCCGACCGCGCCCTGGCCGGTGCGCTGATCGATCGCGAGGAGGCCCGGGCGGTGCTCGCGGCCCCCGACACGGCGCTCATGGACCAGCTCGCGGCGGCGTACCGCGTGCGGTACCACTACTGGGGGAACCGGGTCCGGCTGCACTACCTGCTCAACGCGCAGAGCGGGCTGTGCCCGGAGGACTGCCACTACTGCTCGCAGTCCAAGATCTCCGCAGCCGAGATCGACCGGTATCCGCTCCTCGCGCGCGACAAGATCCTCGCCGCCGCCGCGCGTGCGGCCGAGCTCAAGGCCGGCACCTTCTGCCTCGTGATCTCCGGGCGCGCGCCGGGGGAGCGCGTGTTCGAGAAGGTGCTGGACGCCGTGCGCGCGGTGAAGTCGCAGTACGACCTCAAGGTGTGCGCGTGCCTCGGGCTGCTCACCGAGGAGCAGGCCGTGCGGCTGCGCGATGCCGGCGTCACGCAGGTGAACCACAACCTCAACACCTCCGAGCGGTTCCACCCGGAGATCTGCACCACGCACGGGTTCGACGACCGGCGGCAGACGGTGGAGCACGTGAAGCGCGCGGGGCTCAAGACGTGCTCCGGCGGGATCATCGGGATGGGGGAATCGGACGACGACGTGATCGACCTCGCGCTCTCGCTTCGGGAGCTCGGGGTGCGCAGCGTCCCGGTGAACTTCCTGATCCCGATCCCCGGGACCCCGCTCGCCGGCACGCGGGCGCTCGACCCGCGGCGGTGCTTGCGCGTGCTGTGTCTGTACCGGTTCCTGCTCCCCTCGCAGGAGATCCGGATCGCGGGGGGGCGGGAGGTGCACCTGCGGTCGATGCAGGTGATGGGGCTCTACCCGGCGAACTCGATCTTCATCGGCGACTACCTCACCACGCCGGGGCAGGCGGCGCAGCAGGACTACGCGATGATCGCCGACGCCGGCTTCGTGCTCGAGACCCCGGACGGCGCGCCGCTCGAGGACGTGCCGGTGACGCGCTGAATGGGCGCACCGATCGTGCGGACGATGGTCCCGTCGCTCGCCGGCGCGCTCGGGCTCGCGCTCGTCGCGGCGCAGGCGTCGGCGGCGCAGCAGACGGCGGGCGCGGACTCGGCGTCCGCCGCCGCCGCGGGCCCGCGCATCTGCGTGGGCGGGGACGTGACGCTCGGCACCAACCTCGACACCACGTGGGTGACGCGCGCCGCGAAGTACCTGCGGCGCCCGGTGCGCGCGCTCCCGCCGCCGGCGCATCTCGTCGCGCCGCTCGTGCCGCTGGTCTCGGACGCGGACATCGTGCTCCTGAACGTGGAAGGGGCGATCGGCGAGGGGCCCGCGGCGACCAAGTGCGATTCGACGGCGTACGCGGCGCACCGCTGCTTCGCGCTGCGGCAGCCGCCGAGCGCGGCGCGCGCGCTGCGCTCACTCGCGCCGCGCGGGGCCGTGGTGGGGAACGTGGCCAACAACCACGCGCACGACGCGGGGGTGCGCGGGCTCGAGCAGACGATCGAGCACCTCACCGAGGCGGGGGTGCACGTGACCGGCGCCGACACGTTGGCCACCGCGGTCGTCACGCCGCGCGGCGACACGGTGGCGTTCCTCGGCTTCAGCCCCTCGGCCGGCCCCGACCTGCGCGACCTCGCGGCGGTCCGGCGCCACGTCGCGCGCGCGGCGGCGCGCTACCCGCTGCTCGTCGTCACGATGCACCTGGGCGCCGAGGGGCGCAACGCGCAGCGCACGCGCGACACCATGGAGCTCTACCTGGACGAGGTGCGCGGAAACCCGGTGGCGTTCGCGCGCGCGGCGGTGGATGCGGGCGCGAAGCTCGTCGTCGGCCACGGGCCGCACGTCGTGCGGGCGATGGAGTGGCGGCACGGCGCGCTCATCGCGTACTCGCTGGGGAACCTCGTGACGTACGGTCCCTTCTCGCTGCGCGAGCCGCTCAACCGCGGCGCGCTCCTGTGCGCGACGCTCGGCCGCGACGGGCGCGTGCGCGACGCGACGCTCCGCGCCACGAAGCAGCGGCCGCCGGGGCTGGTGAGCGCGGACCGCGGGAGCCGGGCGGTGGTGCTCGCCGATTCGCTGAGCCGCCTCGACTTCCCCGAGAGCGGTGCCACGTTTCGCATCGAGGCGGCCATCGAGCCGCCGCGCGGGCGCATCACTCCGTAGACGCGCCCGCGCCGCGCCGGGCAGGGGTCAGCTCGCCGAATCGGCGGGCGCGGAGGGGGGAACGCTGTCGGAGAGGACGAGACGGCGCGCGCCGCGCCAGGGCTTGATCCCCGCGGCGGGCGGGCGGATGAGGTTCGTCTCGATCACGCGTCCCGCCTTCGTGCTGGCGTGGATGAAGCGGCCGTTCCCCACGTAGATCCCGATGTGCGAGATCCGCTTCCCTCGCCCGAAAGTGAGCAGGTCCCCGGGGAGGAGCGCTGCGGTGTCGGCCGGAACGGCGGCGCCGACCGTGGCCTGCTGCCGCGCGGTCCGCGGCACGGTGATGTGGAGCGCGGAGGCGATGTACTGGATCAGTCCGCTGCAGTCGAAGCCGCGCTTGGGGGACTCCCCGCCGCGCACGTAGCGCCGCCCGAGCTGCGCCCGCGCCAACGCGACGATGGAGTCGCGGAGCGAGAGCGCGGACCGGCTGAACTGCGCGAACGGCTTCGCTCCTTCGCTCGCCGAGCTGTCCATCGTCACGATGTCGCGCGCTCCACCGCCTTCCTGTGCGGCCGCGGCGCCCGGCAGGGCGGCCAGCGATGCCACGGCGATCCAACGGGCGATCGTACGACGCATGGCGCGAGGGTGGAGGGTGGACGAGACGACGGGGACCGACGCTGCACGCGCGGTGACGCGGGCGCCACGCGCAGGACGAGCTGGTTGTCGCGAGCGCAACGAAACGTGCCGAGCTCGGCGGGCCGCACGGAGGCGGGAGGCGACATGCTAATCCCTGAGTGCCCGTGCGTCAACCGGTTACGCCCCGCTGGGGAAAAGTCGTGCCGCGGCGGAAGTGGAATCTCTCGAACCACGGGCTCGTCGCGTTTCGTGTCACGCGGACCCTGCGCCGCTCGGTGGGGTCGCTCGTGCGCACCTGGGCGCGCTCTCTTTCGTCGGAGATGCGATCGATGTGAGGTCTCCGCGGTCGGTGGCCCGATTTTCGCTTCCTACTTGAGAGCGCTTTGTGACCGGCCTGGCTGGTCCAGCGGCGCGTTTCCACCGGAGCTGGCTTCAGGACCGTGACCGATCAATCGCGCACCGACTCGTCCTCCCGCACCGATACGCGCGGGCGCCCGGAGGACCCTCCTCCGGACGAGGGGAGCGTCTACGCAGACCACACCGCGGTCGGCGCGACGACGGCGGACACCGCCGACCTCAATTCTCTCCTCGTGAACGGCCTGCAGGACTATGCGGTGTTCGCCCTCGACCGCGCCGGGCACATCCTGAGTTGGAACGCCGGGGCACAGCGCTTCAAAGGGTACGAGCTGCACGAGATCGTGGGGCGCCATTTCTCGGTCTTCTATCTCCCGCAGGATGTCGCCGCGGGGACGCCGGAACACGCGCTCGAGGTGGCGCGCGGGGGGGGCGGTACGAGGACGAGGGGTGGCGGCTGCGCAAGGATGGGAGCCGCTTCTGGGCGAACACCGTGGTCACGGCGCTCCGGAGCGAGGCCGGAGAGCTGCTGGGGTTCGCCATGGTGGCGCGTGACATGTCCGCGCGCCGACGGACGGAAGAGGCGCTCCGGCAGAGCGAGGAGCGGATGCGGCTCCTCATCCAGAGCGTGAGGGACTACGGGATCTTCATGCTCGATCCCGACGGCTCGGTGGCGAGCTGGAACGAGGGGGCGGCGCGGATCAAGGGCTACACGGCGAGCGAGGTCATCGGCCGCCACTTCTCGATCTTCTACCCGCCGGAGGACATTGCGAGCGGGGTGCCGTTCCGCGCGCTCGCGATCGCGCGAGAGGAGGGGCGGGTCGAGCAGGAGGGGTGGCGCGTCCGCAAG
>JADGGM010000001.1 GCA_019689955.1 Gemmatimonadaceae bacterium | reverse complement strand
ACCGGTACCGGCCGCCGCGCCTGCACGCGCCCCGGCCGCCGGGGGGGGCGAGGGCCCGGCGCTGCGGGGCGCGCTTCACCGAGCCCGAGGCCGCGCTCGATGGGTTCGCGCTACTGCTCCGGCTCTACCTTGTGGCGGGTCGAGACTCGGACGCGCAGGCGCTCGTCGCACGACGTCTGGCCGCGCTCCCGGCCGCGGCTCCGCGCGCGCAGCGCGCCGCCGTGATTGATACGGCGGTCAAGCTCTACATGGACGCGCAGCCGGCGCGGCTGGCGGCCGCGGAATCGCTCCTCCTCCAGTTCGCGCGCGATGCTGCGGATCGCATCGAGCGGCTGAGCATCTATGGGGAGATGATGAGCAAGGCGAGCAACCTGGGGGATTCCGTGGTGGCGCGGCGGTGGGCGCAGCAGGTTGTGGCCGTCGCTGACTCGCTCACCGACGCCGAGCGGCACTCCGCGGAGTTCGAGCGGCGCTTCCCGAACGAAGGGCGCGGCTTGATGTTCACCGCCGTGCGCCTCCTGATCGGGCAGCGGCTCCTCCTCGACAGTCTGCGGAAAAGCACGGCGGCCTTCGGCGCGCTGGAGCGACGCTCGTGGGCGCAGGCCACCAGGATGCGCCAGGAGGCGTTTCCGATCCCGGTCGGCAAGCGTGCACCAGCGATCAAAGCGGAGCTCTGGTTTCCTCGCGCCGCGGCGAACGATCAATGGCCGCGCCCCGGACACGTGTCGATCGTCGCGTTCCTCGACTGCCATGGTGCACCGCACCCCGACGACATGCATCCACCTGGCGGCGGACCGTGCGGCAAGCAAGGCGCGGCGCTCCGCCGGTGGGCGCAACACTTCCCGGCGCTCGACATCATCGTCGTGGGCCACACGCACGGCTACTTCATGTACGAGTCCCTGCCCGAACCGGCTGCGGACGCCGAGTGGATGCACAAGTGGGTGGAAGCATGGGTGCCGCGCGCGACGCTCGCAGTGGCCACGACCCCCTTCTGGCGCCTCCCGGCGCCCGACGGCCGGGTGATCGTCCAGGACAACGCGAACGACAGCACGTTCTCCTTCGGAGGCATCCTGTCGCTGAAGGTGCGAGAATCGTACTCCCATCAGCGCTACAACCCCACGCTGTTCCTCGTCGATCAGGACGGATTGATCGTTCACCAGACCGTCTTCCCCGGGGGGAGCGAAGCCTGGATCAGCACCATGATCGACGTGCTGCTGCACCGCCAGAGCGGAGACGCGAACGTCGGAGCCAGGGAATGATGCCAGCGTGCGCACGCCGCCAGAGGGGAGAGCGATAGCGATGGAACGACGCATGGCACCGGCCGGAATCGCCGGCGCGGTAGTGGGGCTGGCATTCCTCGTCGCGACCGCATCGGCGGCCCACGACCCGAGTGCGCGCGGCGGATTGTCGTCGCCCGCGACCGCCGCGTCCGCGGCCGGCTCGCTGCGCGACCCCGCGCTCATCGTGGGCCGACTTCCCAACGGCCTCACATACTATCTGCGCGCGAACGCGGCACCGGCCCACCGAGCCCAGCTCTGGCTCGCAGTGAACACTGGGAGCGTGCTCGAGGATGAAGACCAGCAGGGCTTCGCGCACTTCCTGGAGCACATGGCGTTCAACGGGACCACGCACTTCCCGCGAGGCGCGGTCATCGACTTCCTCGAGAACAGCGGGATGCGCTTCGGCGCGGATGTGAACGCACGCACGAGCTTCGACGAGACAGTCTACACGCTCACCGTCCCCACCGACGATCCGCGGATCCTCAGCCAGGGACTGCAGGTGCTGCAGGACTGGGCGAGCGGCGCAATGACGATCGACTCCAGCGAAGTCGTGGCCGAGCGGGGCGTGGTGATGGGCGAGTGGCGGACGCGGCTCGTGGACACGGCCACGCAACGGATCCAGGCCC
This sequence comes from Gemmatimonadaceae bacterium, assembly GCA_019689955.1. Classification (GTDB taxonomy): domain Bacteria; phylum Gemmatimonadota; class Gemmatimonadetes; order Gemmatimonadales; family Gemmatimonadaceae; genus JADGGM01. Next base: position 20,546 of record JADGGM010000001.1, on the reverse strand, counting down.
ACTACGATTCGCTCTGGTTCGGCGGCTCGCGCTACCTCACGCGCAAGGCGATCGGTGATACCGCGCTCCTGACCCATGCGGAGCCGGGCCCGATCCGGCGCTTCTACCACGATTGGTACCGGCCGGACCTCATGGCCGTGATCGTCGTCGGGGACTTCGACGTGGCGGCGATGCGGCGCGAGATCGAGCAGCGCTTCGGCGCGATCCCGGCGCGGCCGCGGCCGCGGGCGCGAGTAAACCACGTCATCCCGTCGAGCGACGCCCCGGTGATCGACATCTATCGCGGGCGCGTGCCGCCTCGGATCTCGCTCTACTGGCCCGCGCCCACACGCCCCGCGGACGTCAAGGCGGCCGTGCGGCAGCAGCTCGTCCAGCAACTGCTCTTCGAGGACATTCAGCAGCGGCTGCTCCGGATTCGCGAGCAGCCCTCCCGCCCCTTCATCGCCGCGACGGTCGAGCAGGGCCGCCTCGTGCGCCCGCTCGCGCTGGTGGGGGTGAGCCTCGTCACCTGGCCCGACAGCCTCGCGCGGGGGCTCCGGACGGTGCTCACCCAGCTCGAGCAGGTAGCCCAGCACGGCGTCCCCGAGGCCACGCTCGCGCACCGGAAAGCGGTGCTCCTCTCGCGGTTGGAGCACGCGGCGGCGGGCGCCGGTGCTCGCTCGTCCAAGGCGTATGCCGATGCGTACGTCCGGCATTATCTCACTGGTGAGGGATCGCTCCTCTCCGCCGAGCAGGAGCTCGCGCTCGCGCGCCAGATCCTGCCGACGATCACCCCAAAGGTTCTCGCCGAGGCGGCGCGCTTCTGGCGCCGCGGGGCGGGGGAGCGCGTCTTCGTGCGGATCCCCGAGTTCGCGCACATCCGCGTCCCCACGCGGGCGGACATCCAGGCGCTCATGGACTCGGTGGCCCACACCCCGCTCCCGCCCGAGCGCGCCGAGGCCGTGGCCGCGAGCCCACTCCTCGCGCACCCGCCCACGCCGGGGCACATCGTGCGCGAGACGCGCGATACGGTCGCCGGGATCACCGAGTGGACGCTCTCGAACGGCGCGCGCGTCATCCTCAAGCCCACGCGGAACGATCCCGACGAGTTCCTGATGCGCGCCTGGAGCCCGGGGGGGTGGTCGGTGGTTCCGGACACCCTCTTCTTCAGCCCCGGGCGGATGGTCGCCCAGCTCATGACCCAGGCGGGCGGAGTCGGCACGATGAGCCGCGACGCACTCGAGCAGCAGCTCGCCACCACCGGGCTCCGGGCGTTCAAGGTGGACATTGGCTACGCGGACGAGTCGATCGACCTCGCCGGGTCACCCAAGGAGCTGGAGACGCTCTTCCAGCTCCTCTACCTCCAGTTCACCGCGCCCAAGCTGGACACGGCCGCGCTCGCGGGGTGGCAGAGCGCGGGGAACCATCCGGGGGCGGGCTTCTCGCTCGATGACCAGTTGAATCAATTGTTCGCCCGTGGGAACCCGCGGCTGCTCCCCGTGACCACCAACCTCGCCGAGCTCGTGACGGTCGAGAACGCGATGGCCGTCTATCGTAACCGATTCGGCAACGCGGGGGACTTCACGTTCATCTTCGTCGGCGCGGTGACGCCGGAGGAAGTGCGGCCCTTGGTCGAGCGGTACGTGGCAAGCCTGCCGAGCACGGCGGAGCGGGAGCAGCCCCGAGACCCGCGGGTCGCCCCATTCGTCACGAGGGTCGAGCGCTTGGTCAACACCCTTCCGGTGCCCAAGGCGCAGACGCTGCTCGTCTTCGACGGTCCGATCCCGACGGCGCCGGATGCGTACCTGCGGGCGAACCAGGAGATCTCCTACATCGCTGCGGTGCTCCGCGACCGGCTGCGCGTGCGGTTGCGCGAGGAGCTCGCCGGCACCTACGGCGTGCAGCTCTCGACGTATACCTATGCCTTGCCGGAGGAGCGCTATCGGATTGGCGCGAGCTTCGTGGCGGCGCCCGAGCGGATGCGCGAGCTCAACAGGGAGCTCATGCGCATCGTCGACTCGCTCAGGACCTACGGGGCGAGCGCGGCCGAGCTGGCCCGGGCGGCGACGATCGCGCGGCGAATGCACGAGACGCAGCTGCAGGCGAACGGCTACTGGATGCGGACGATCGGCACGTATGCGCGGCTCGGGATCCCGCTGGACCGGATCCCCGATCCCTACGGGAGCCATGAGGTGACGCCGGCCGAGCTCACGGACGCGGTGCGGCGGTACCTGCCCGACGACTTCTACATTCACTTCACCGCCATGCCGCGGGACACGAGTCAGGTATCGACGCGGTAGCGCGGCGCGGGGTGATGTTGGATGGGTCCTGCAGCCGACGGACCGGGAGAAGGGGGCGCGCTCGTCTTACCGCACCCGGTGCGACGCCCCCTTCCCCATGAGGACCCAGTGTGCGCCGCCATCCGTGGAGTACTCGATGCGAAAGGTGATCACCGTATCCTGCACGTCGTTCACCGTCCGGATTCGCACGTGCGTTCCGTGGTCGTCGAATTCGCTCGCATAGGTCCAGGTGCGGCCGGCGATGGTCAGCGCGGGGGTGCGGACGCGCGCGGCGCCGCGTGAGATGCCGAAGAACTCGTAGGCGGGGCGCGAGTCGTCGTAGGTGTAGATGCTGAGATCGTTGCTCGTGCGCTCGTTCTGGTGGACCAGCTGGTCGCAGAGCAGAAAGCCGTGGTTCCTCGCCCACTCGCACGATGTGTGGACGCGGCTCGTCCCGCGTGCACTGTACGGCGTGGCATAGGTCTCACCGGTCCCCTCCCACTCCCCGCGGAACGCACCGAGCGCGTCGAGCGCATCGGACGATGGGCGGCGTGCGGCGAGCGCGAGCGACGAGCCGGCGAGCAGGGCACAGGCGACGAGCAGAGCGATGGGTCGCATGAGCATCTCCGTCACGGGGGCGAGATGGGATCGCGCACGCGGGTCGCGACCGTGCGGTGCGCGGCGGGGAGCACGTCGTTCACGATCACGCCGAGGACCGTCAGGGCGAGGTCCTCGGACGCGGGATCGCTGGTGATGCCGCGCCACTCGGTGGTGGCCACGGCGACGAGGTCGAGCGCGGGGACCACGTAGATGAACTGGCCGCCGAACCCCCACGCGAAGTACGCTGGGTACGGCGGGCCATCCGTCACCCACCACAGATAGCCGTACGTGACGCCGGGCTGCGGCCCCACGGTCTCGCGCCAGGTGAAGCGCGGTGTGGTCACCTCGCGCACCCACGCCGCCGGCACCACGCCCCGGTCACCCGATTGCCCGTCCTGCAGGGCGAGCTGGCCGATTCGCAACAGATCGCGCGCGGTGAGCGCGAGCCCGGAGCCGCCGTTCACGGTGCCGTTCTCCAGCGGCTCCCACACCGCGCTCGTGATCCCCGCTGGCTCGAGCAGCGCGTGCGCGGCGAGCTCCGGAAGCGGTTCCCGTTCGGCGCGTTGGAGGATGACGCCGAGCAGGTGCACGGCGGCGGAATTGTAGACGAACGGCCCCGGCGGGCCGGTCTGCGCGCGGTCGAGGAGGTATTGCACGTGGTCGGGCGCTGCGATCCACTGGTCGTAGTCGTCCACGTCGGCGGCCTCGTTCCACGCGTAGCCGGATGTCATGGTGAGCAGCTCGCGCACCGTCACCGCCCGGTCGCCGTCATCGAGCACGTAGGGCGGGCCCAGGTAGTCCCCGACACGCGCGTCCAGCCCGGGGAGCGCGCCGCCGGCGAGCGCGATGCCGGTGAGCAGCGACACGACGCTCTTGGTGACGGAGCGAACGTCGAACCGCGTGGCGGTATCGGTGCCGCCGAAGTAGCGCTCGAGCGCGATGCGGCCGTGGCGCGCCACGAGGAGGGCGCGGAAGCGAGGGATGCCGGCGGCGGTCGCGACGGCGCGATCGAGCGCTGCGGAGTCCATCCCGAGGGCGGCGGGGGACGCGTGGACCCAGGGGTGCGTGAGGTCGACGATGATGGGCGCAGCGCCGGTCGGCGTGCTCCGGCAGGCGCCGCCGACCGCGCCGCCGAGCGCGATCGCGGCGGCGCGGGCGAGCCATCGCGTGGACCATACCGCGCGACGGACGGGGTGCGCTCGGCGGGAGCGAGACATGTTTCACACGATGCGCGCCGCACCCCCGTGCAGCGCAATGCGCGCGCGACGACCGGTCCTCGCGACGTGACGAGTGGTCCGCCGCGCGTGACGAGTGCGCCGGGCGGCGCGTGTGCCGCCGTCAGGGGAGCTGGCCGACCGCCGCGCGGAGCTCGGCCGCGAAGTGCCGGCTCGAGAGGAGCCGGTCCCCAGAGCGCAGCCGGACGACCCAGCTCCCCTTGCCGTACGGCTCGAGCGCGCGGATCGCCCGCACGTTGACCAGCGCGGAGCGGCGAATGCGCACGAAGCCCGCGCCGAGGAGGGCCATCATCGCGCGCATCGTCGTGCGCTGGACGTACGTGCGCGACCCCTCGTGCACGCGCACGTGGTTCCCCGCCGCTTCCACCCAGTCGATCGCGTCGCGCTCGACGAAGGCGATGTGCCCTCCCTCGTCCACCGCCAGCCGCTCGGCGCGCGCCGGTGTGGCGGCGGCCGCGTCCGGCGACGCGCGCTCGAGCCGCGCGAGGAGCTGCTCGAGACGCGCTACGAGCGCCGCGCCGCTCCCGGCGCGGACGCGGTCCGCGGCGCGGTCCACGGCGTCGCGCAGCCGGTCGGGGTCGACGGGCTTGAGCAGGTAGTCGAGCGCGCTCACCTCGAACGCGCGCACCGCGTACTGGTCGTGCGCCGTGACGAACACCACGGGCGGCATGCGCGCAGTCCCCACACGCTCGATCACGTCGAAGCCGGAGAGCCCCGGCATTTGCACGTCGAGGAGGACGAGATCGGGCCGCTCCGCGCCGATGGCCCGCACCGCCTCCGCGCCCGTGGCGCACTCGCCGGCGATCTCCACGCCCGGCAGGCGCTCGAGTTGCCGCCGGAGACCGCGCCGAGCGAGCGGTTCGTCATCCACGATGAGGACGCGCATGCTATGATGGGCTCGTCGCGACGGTGTGCAGCGGCAGCTCGATGTGGACGACCAGCCCACCGCTGGGGACGCTGCGGAGGGCGAGCTGGTGGCGGTCGCCGTAGAGGTGCGCCAGGCGCGCCTGGGTGTTCGCGAGCCCCACGCCGGGCCCCCGACGGGCGCGCTCCGCGTCGAGCCCCGGCCCGTCGTCGGCCACCTCCACGACCAGCGTCGCGCCGTCGCGGCGCGCGCGAACGGCCACGCACCCGCCCGTCTCGGAGCGCTCGACGCCGTGGCGGATGGCGTTCTCCACCAGCGGCTGCAGGAGGAGCGCCGGGACGAGCGCATCGTGCGCCGCGGGCTCGACGTCGACGTCGACGTGGAGCCGGTCGCCGAAGCGGGTCTGCTGGATGTCGAGGTAGCGGCGCGTGAGCGCCAGCTCGTCGGCGAGCGACACCTGCTGGTCGGCGGTGTGCGCGAGCGTCGCGCGCAGCAACTCGGAGAGTTGCCGGACCACGCGCACGGCGCGCGGCGGGTCCTCCTCGGCCAGCACGGCGATCGCGTTGAACGTGTTGAACAGAAAGTGCGGCTGCAGCTGCGCCGCGAGCGCGCGCAGCCGCGCCGCGGCGAGATCGGCCTCGAGCCGCGTGGCTGCGAGCCGCTGCGCGTGATACAGACGCTGATACGCGAACGCGTGCGAGAGGCCGACGATGAGCCAGTAGTAGACGAGCCCGGCCAGCGTCCCCCAGAGCATGCTCGGCGCGCTCCCGGCGAGCCACGGGAGGAGCGGCGCCGCCGGACCGGCGCCCGCGGCGCGCAGCAGCCCCCAGTGCGCCACGAAGGCCGTCATCGTCTGGAGCGGTGCGACGAGGAGCATCGCGCCCGCGTGGTACGCGATCGCACGCCGCGCGCCCCCGCGTTCGATGCGGTGGCGCTCCGCCACGCGCACGACCACCGGTGCGAAGCGCCCCCACGCCAGCCAGTAGACCATGGGGTGGAACGCGCTCCACTCCCAGTCGAGCGGCGCGTGTGCGGCGCGGCGCACGAGCACGTTCTGCATCACCGTGAAGAGCGCGACCGCGATGCACGCGGCCGCGATCCGCGACGCACGCGACCGGAGGGGCCTCATGTCGCTCGATGATGCCGGCGGGGGCGAGGGAGGGCAATGGGGGCACGCCGGGCGCGCGCCGCTTCGCCCCGTAGTTACTTCCCGCCCTCCTTCCCGTCGCCGCGCCGGGGCCGCGTACCCGTGCTAGTCGCGCAGGTAGTGACAGGTATATCCGCCGGGGTTCTTGTGCAGATAGTCCTGGTGGTACTCCTCCGCACGGTACCACGTGGACGCGGGCTCGATGCTGGTCGTGATCGGCCGCTTCCACTTCCCTGACGCTTCGACGCGCGCCTTCACGCGTTCCGCGATGACCTTCTGCTCCGGCGTCTGCGGGAAGATCGCCGAGCGGTATTGGGTGCCGACGTCGTTCCCCTGGCGGTTGAGCGTCGTGGGATCGTGGAGCCGGAAGAACCACTTCTCGAGCAGGTCTTCATAGCTGAGCACCGACGGGTCGAACGTCACGCGGACCGCCTCGGCGTGCCCGGACTTCCCGTCGTGCGTGTCCTCGTACGTCGGGTTCTCCAGCCAGCCGCCGGTGTACCCGACCTCGGTATCGATCACCCCGGGGACGTCGCGCAGGATCTCCTCGACGCCCCAGAAGCAGCCACCCGCGAGCACGGCGACTTCCGTCCGCCGCTGCGTTGCAACCTGATCGCTCATCCCTGTCCCTCCTCTCGATTCTCAGCGGCCCCGACGGCAGGCCGACGGCGTGCCAGGGGAGGCCATCGACACTAATGTATCGAGCGGCTCCGCGCTTGTGCGAGTGTGGGCGCGATGCTAGCCTAGCGCGAGGCCCTGGAGCACGGAGATGGCGAGCCATGGCGAATCGTAAGTTCACCGATCGGGATGGTCAGCACTGGGAGGTGCGCGAGCGGTCGCACGCCGAGTGGGTGCTCGAGCCCATCCTCGGCAACCCGGGCGCACCCCGGCGCATCAAGCCACCCGCGTACGAATCGGACCCGTTCGAGCTCACGGACCAGGAGCTGCGGCGGCTGCTCGACGCGAGCACGCCCGAGTCGGAATTTCGTTCCCCGCCGCGGAAGTCGCCCTTCCTCGACTGAGCGCGGCGGCCGCCTCGCCACCGCGCCTCCAGTCAGCGCGCGGCGGCCGCCTCGAGGTGGTCCATCAGAACACGCGCAAAGCGGTCCGGCGCGCCCTGGTCGCAGGCGAGGTACAGCGCCGGCTCCAGCAGCTCGAGCTCCATGAGCGTGAGCCGGCTGCCGACCACGCACCCATCGACGCGTGCATACACGCTCCGCGCCGGGGCCAGGCGCAGCAGCGCCGCGGCCTGCTCCACGAGCTCGGGCGGCGCGCTCACCGCGTGCGCGGTGCCACCGTACCGCGCCTGCACGCGAAACTCCTGCGCGCTGGGCCGCTTCACCACCGCGTGCGAGAACGCGCCGCCGAGGAAGACGAACGACCACTCGCCCTCCCGTATCACCTCCGGCACGAACGGCTGCACGAGCACGTCGCGGTCCTGAAGGAGCGCGTGGAACGCGCGCTCGTCGTGGTCCGTGGCGGGGAGTCGAAACCGCCGAGCCCCGTGCCCGTCGGCCGACACGACCGGCTTCACCACCACCTCCGTCCACGCCGACTGCGCGGCGAGCCGGTCGAGCGTCGTCGCCGCACCGCGAGGGATGCGGATCGTCGCGATCACCGGCGCGCCCCGTTGCTGCAGCTCCAGCAGGTACGACTTCGACACGTTCCAGCGCAGCAGCGTCGGCGGGTTGACCAGCACCGCGCCAGCATCGACGAGCCGGTCCAGCCAGGCCGTGAACCGATCGGGATCGCGATGGTAGTTCCAGCACGAGCGGAGGACGATGGCGCGGAACCGGCTCCAGTCCGCGCCATCATCGTCCCACGGCTGCGCCGTGACGCGAACGCCGAGGCGCGCCAACGACTCCGCGGCGAGCGCGTCGTCGGCGGAGAGTGCCGGGGCATCGCGATAGGTGACGAAGGCAAGGTGTTGCATAGAGAAATGCGCGAGGTAGGCCACGAAGGTCGAGGGCCACGCCAGCGGCGCGTGTCGAGACCACCATGGACCGCTCAGCGCAGCACGTTCAAGAAGATCGTGATGATGATCGCGTTCGTGAAGTCGATGAAGAACGCCCCCACCATCGGCACCACGAGGAACGCGCGTGGCGCGGGCCCGTACCGCTCCACGAGCGCGGTCATGTTCGCCATGGCGTTGGCGGTGGTGCCGAGCATGAAGCCGCAGAAGCCGCTCCCCATGACGGCCGCGTCGTAGTCGCGCCCCATCACGCGGAAGACGGGCCACACGCACAGCGCGGCCACGAGCGCGGTCTGCACGGCCACCACGATGATGAGCGGGAGCGCGAGCGCGGCGAGCTCCCAGAGCTTGAGCGTCATGAGCGCGAGCACAAGGAAGAGCGAGAGCGCCGCGGCACCGAGGTCGTCGATCGTGCGCTGTGAGAGACCGATGAGCCCAGTGCGATCGTCCACGAAGCGGACGACCACCGCGACGAGCATCGCGCCGATGTATGCCGGCACGGTGAGCCCCAGAGCGCGCACCCCCGCGCTCACCCACGAGCCGATCCACATGGCCACGAGGATCGCCACGACGCTCTTGAGGAGCGTGTACGCGGCCGCGCTCTCGTCGGCCGTGTGTTCCGGCGTCGGCTCGGGGACGCGCGCTTCCACCAGTTCGGCGGCGCTCGGCACCTCGGCGTGATGCGTGCCAGGTCCCGCGCCGGTGCGCACGGGCGCGAGGCGGTAGCGCTCGATGAGACGCGTGCCCATCGGACCACCGAGCAATCCCCCGGCGATGATCCCCGCCATCGCCGCGGCGATCGCCACCGAGGCCGCGCCCGGCACCCCCGCGCGCGCGAACTCCGGCGCGAACGCGAGCCCCGTAGCCGGGCCCCCGGCCATGGTCACCGAGCCGCTCAGCACGCCGAAGAGCGGGTGCAGGTCGAACGGGATCGTGAGCGCGACCCCGACGAGGTTCTGCACCACCGCAATCGCTGACGCCAGCGCGAAGAACACGAGCACCTGCGGCCCGCCGGCGCGAAGCAACGTCGTGCTCGCCCCGAACCCCACGCTCGTGAAGAAGGCCGTCATGAGCGGCGCCTGCAACGTGGTGTCGAACTGGAAGAGCGTGACGCCGGCCTGGCGCGCGAACAGCGTGGCCACCGTCACGAGGAGCCCGCCGATCACCGGTGCGGGGATGTTGTAGCGGGCGAGGATGGGAACTTGCCGGCGGATGCCATAGCCCACGAAGAGCATGACACCGGCGAAGGCGACGGTGTGGATGAGATCGAGCGTCAGCATGACCCAGGTGCCTGAGCGTGTCGGCGACGTGCCGGCGACGAGCCGTGGGTAATCTACCTCGATCCACACCCAGGCGTTCCGCGGCAGAGTGCACGGGCTCGCGATCGCCGGCACGCCGCCGAGGAACGCCAGGAGGCGCAGCGTGACGCGCTACTGCAGCGCCTTGCGGACCGCCGCGTCGATGTCCTGGTCAGGGCCGGCGCCGGTGTACACGACCTTCCGGTCCTTGTTGATCACCACCACGTAGGACGTGTGCGGTGCGCTGAACGCCTTGACCGCCGCGTCCTCGTAGTCGAACACGTAGGCTCCCGTCAGCTTCTCGTGGTCGACGTACGCCTTCTGCTTCGCCGCCGACTGGTTGGAGGAGACACCGACCCCGACGAAGGCGACCTTCCCCGCGTACTTGGCGCGCGCGGCTTGCAGCGCCGGCTCGAGCTTCTTGCAGAGCGGGCACCAGGTGGCCCAGAACTCGAGCACCACGGGCTTGTCACCGTAGTACGTGGCCAGATCCACCTCGTGTCCGTCGAGCGTGCGCACCGTCGCGGCGGGGGCCGTGGCGCCGACCATGACCCCCATCTCGTGCATCCCCGCGTCTTGCATCGCGCCCTTCTGCATCATGCCGTCCTTCTGCATCCCATCCTTCTTCATCCCGTCCTTCTGCATCGCGTCCTTCGACATGCCCGCGTCCTGCGCGCGGAGGGCGATGGGGGAGATGGCGCCGGCGAAGATGGCAGCGGCGAGCACAGCGTGTCGAACGCTCTTGGCGTGTCGCAAGCTCATAGTAGGACCTGTCCCATGGACATGAGGTAGTACTCCGCCACCCCGACCAGGACGATAGCCATCGCGCGTTTGACCCAGAGCATCCACGGGCCGGGGCGGGGGAGGCGAAGCGACGTGCCGGCGAGCAACGCCATGAGGAGGAGCAGCGCCGACATGCCGAGTGAAAAAACGAAGAGGTAGAGGAAGCCGAGGATGGCGCTCTTCGTGGACGCCACCCAGGTGAGGATCGCGGCCATGACCGGCGCGCCGCACGGCGCGGCCACGAGCCCCGAGACCACGCCCATGGCGAAGACCCCCGCGTAGCGGCCTCCGGTGCCGATGGTCGCGGCGCGTGCGCTCAGCGTCGCGGGAATGGGGACAGGGATCACGTCGGCCATCATCGCGGCGGCGAGGAGCATCCCGTTGGCCATGGCGAAGAGGAGCCACGGGCTCGTGCTGATCGACCCGAAGAGCGTCCCCGTGAGCCCGGCGACGAGGCCGAGCGTCGCGTACGCGGCGGCGAGCCCGACGACATATGTCGCCGCGAGCCCGAGACGGTGCAGGTACCGCGAGCTGCTCGCCGTGCCGCCGACGATCGAGATCGTGATCGGGATCATCGGGTACAGGCACGGCGTGAGGCTCGTGAGGACGCCCCCCGCGAACACCGCGGCCATCGCGGCCACCGGGTGCGCCGACAGGTCTCCGACCAACCGAGCGCTTTCCTGAAGCATGAGGACCTACCAGGGTGACTGTGACTCCCGAAAGCGCCGTCCCCGCCCCGAAGTTCCGGGGAACTCTTTTCTCCGTTCTTCCCTTATGGGGCAATGGCCCTGGACCGCTCCCGTGGCGCACCACCTGTCGACCAATGACTGGCAACTCCGCTGAGCGCGATCGCAACGCGGAGTTCGCCGCGTTCACGCTCCCGCACCTGGGGTCGATCGTGCGTGTCGCCTCGGCGCTCGCCGGGAACGCGGCGGACGCGGACGACCTCGTGCAGGAGACCTTCCTGCGTGCGTATCGCCATTGGCACACGTTCACCCTCGGCACGAACTGCCGGCGCTGGCTGGTCACCATCTGCCGGCACGCACTCCTGGAGCAGCGGACGCGCGCCAGCCGGTCCACCGTGGCCGACGACGAGGAGCTCGAGTCGCTCGCGGCGGCGCAGTTGCACAACACGGCCAAAGCGGCGGGAGTCGACGACATGTTCGACCGGCTCGATCTGGGGCCGGCGATCGCACGCGCGATCGACGAGCTCGAATCGCACTACCGCCAGGTCGTCATCCTCGTCGACGTGGAAGGGTTCGCGTACGAGGAGGTCGCTGAGTCGCTCGACGTGCCGATCGGTACGGTGCGATCGCGTCTGTATCGCGCGCGGCGCCTCCTCCAGGCGGCGCTCATCGAATATGCGATCGACGCGGGGTACGCCCGAACCCCTGACGCGGCCAGATCGCCATCTGGCGCGGGGAGGAAGTAGCGATGCACGACATCCGAGAGTGCGAGGCGACGGTGCGGAAGATGTGGGCGTACCTCGATGGCGTGTGCGACCCGGCCGAGCACGAGCGCGTCGCGGCGCACCTCCGTGTGTGCATCGCGTGCGCCGGGCACTTCGCGTTCGCGGCGGAGCTGCTGCGCGCCGTGGCGAAGGCGCCTGTTTTCTCGCACGTGGAGCCCGAGCTCCGTACCCGCGTGCTCGGCGCGCTCGCCGCGCAGGGGTTCCACGCGCCGGCGAACGTTCGTCCGAGCGAGGCTCCGTGAGCCGTCTACCGAGCGGCCGTTCGGAGCGTGGCACGGCTCCACCGGGATGAGATCCGCCACGCGCGCCCGGTTTCCCGGGCGCGCGTTGTTTTTGACAAAGGTCCTCCTCGCCCCTACCATGGCGGACCCCATGGAGGGGTTTTCCGCGACCCGCCAGTCCTCCCTTTGAAGGCCGGTCGAACCGGCCCGGAAACAACGATCGCGTCAGGCGATCCGCGTTGCCGTCGCTCAGGACCTCCGCGTGTCGGGAGGACGAGGCATGTCGTCAGAACGGGCCGCTCTTGGCCGCTCGGAGAAGTCGGCGCACGTGGACCCGCCACCGGATCCATCCCCGGAGACGCAGGCCCTCTGGCTCGCGCGAATCGCCCGTGGCGACACGGATGCGTTCGAGGCGCTCTTCCGCGCGTTCTACGACCGGCTGCGCGACTTCGCCGAGATGTTCCTGCGTTCGCGGCACACGGCCGAGGAGATCGTCGACGACGTCTTCCTCGCCCTGTGGGCCGGTCGCGACACGCTGCGCGTGAAGGGTTCCGTCGCGAGCTACCTCTACGTCGCCGTACGGAACCGCGCGCTGGGCTTCCTCCACCGGCGGAAGCTCGAGCAGCGCTACGTGGACCAGGTCGAGCGCGAGCGCGGCGGCGCGGCGGACGACGGGCGAAACGACGTCGAGGAGACCGTCCGCATGAACGAGCTCTTCGCCCGCGCGCAGGCGGCGATCGACGCGCTCCCCGACCGCAGCCGCGAGACCTATCTGCTCTACTACCAACACGGATTGAGCTACGTGGAGATTGCCCAGGGGATGGGGGTGTCGGTTCGCACGGTCGAGAATCAACTCGCTCGCTCGGTGAAGCGGCTGTGGCGCGGGTCGAAGCGGTCGGCACGGCGTTCGATGTCACCGCCTACCCCGGCGACGCCATCGTGCAAGTCGTCACCGCGCACGGCATCGTGGCGCTGCGACCGGCGACCGTGCGCACGGGAGCGGGCGCGCTCGTCGAGCGCGGGGAGCGCGGGACGCTCGACCCGGCGGGGCTCGCGCGCGTCGTCGCGGGGGTGAACGTGGATCGCGCGTTCGCGTGGACGCGCGGCCGGCTCAGCTACCAGCTCCAGCCGCTCGACGAGGTCGCGCGCGACCTCCATCGATGGTACGGGCTCGACATCGTGGTCACCGACACGGCGCTCGCCCGCCTGCGCATCACGATGACGCTCGACCACGCGACCGCGGACGACGCCGTGCAGCGGCTCGTCGAAACGCTCGGCGGGCGCTACCACCGGGTGGGAAACACGGTGCGCCTGGGCGAGTGAGGTGGAGGGGTTTCGCCGCTCCTGTCAGTCCTCCCTCGAACCCCCTCGTTCACGTGACCACCACAAGGAACGCGACATGACCCTCGGCTTGCGATTGGCCATCGTGCTGGCGGTCGCCTGCGCTGCATCGCGAGGTGGGGCGCAGGCGGCCGTCGACACGCCGCCAAGCCGTCCCGCGACCGTCACGCCGGCCCCGCGCCGGGCGCCGGCGCTCGACCGCACGATCACTCTCACGCTGCGCGACGCCCCGCTCGTCGAGGCGATTCAGGCGATCGATCGGATGGCCGACCTGCAGCTCTCCTACACGGAGAAGATCCTCCCCAGCGGCTGGCGCGTGACGATCGACGCGAACGCGATGCGCGCGGGCCAGGCGCTCGAGCAGGTCCTGCGGGGAACGGGGATCGTGGTGCGCACGACCGAGACCGGACACCTCATGCTCGTACGGCGCGAGGAACCGCGCAGCACCAGAGGGAGCGCGGACGCACGCCTCGACAGCACGCAGGGAGTGATGTGGGGGCAGGTGCGCGACTCGGTCACGGGGCAGGTCGTCGCCGGCGTGCAGGTCGGCATCCGCGGGACCTCGCTCGGCGCGGTGAGCAACGACAGCGGCTACTACTTCATCCACCCGGTGCCCTACGGTCAGCACACGGTCGTGGCGCGCCGCTTCGGCTACGACCCGGTGGAGGTCGTCTTCGTCGTCATCGACTCGCTCCTCGGCCCCGCGACGCGGCTCGACCTCCGCTTGCGCCCGCACGTGGAGAAGATGGAGCAGGTCGTCGTCACGGCCACCGGGCCGCAGCGGCGCATCGAGATCGGCAACCGCACCGTCGCGGCTCGACCAGATCGACCCGAGCTCGATCGAGACGATCGAGGTCTTCAAGGGTCCCTCCGCCGCGGCGCTCTACGGCTCCGACGCCGCGAACGGCGTGATCGTCATCACCACCAAGAAAGGGCGGCCAGGGCCAACGCACTGGCAGGTCGCGCTCAACCAAGGGATCTCCAAGCTCCCGGGCGCGTTTCCGACGAACCTCTTTCGATGGGGGCACAGCAAGTTCGGCGGCTCGACCCGCTGCCCGCGCACGCAGTACGATTGCATCCAGGACAGCGTGGTCGCGTTCCAGGCCCTGAACGATCCGCGCTACACCCCCTTTGCCCACGGCAATCGCTCGGACGTGACCCTCTCGGCTTCCGGCGGCGGGGAGCAGTTGCAGTTCTCGTTCACCGGGAGCGCGAGCCAGGAGCGCGGCATTCTCCGCCTCCCGGACATCGAGGCGGAGCGATTCCGGAAGTTCGTCGGGTCCGCACCACCGAGCTGGATGCGGCGTCCCGAGCAGCTCACGACGTGGAGCGGATCGAGCCAGATCACGGCCGCGCTGAGCCCCAAGGCCACCCTCTCCGTGGTGTCGACCCTCACCTCGCAGAACCAGCAACAATCCTCGCTCCAGTCGGCGATCAGCGCGCTGGAAGGGCGGTGGATCGACCAGACCGAGCTCTCCTTCGTCCCGCTCATTCCCGATTTCTTCGAGCGCGTCACCGCCAAGGCGCTCGACTTCACCACGTCGGCGTCGCTCAACTGGCGGCCGTGGGAATGGCTTCCGCTCACGGCGATCGTCGGGGTGAGCCTCGACAACCGAGATGACCGTGCGCTGCTCCCGGCGAGGGTGAACCTGGGGATCCATGAGAGTACGAACGACACCCTCGGGCACCTCGGCATCGGGAACACACGCGTGCTCACCCGGACCGCCAACATCAGCACCAGTATCCCGACGCGTCTCCCGCTCGGCATGCAGATGCGGACGGCCATCGGCATGAACCTCACCGCGACCGCCGCCACCGCCCAGCGCGCATCGACGTTCGGGGTGGACGACCCGAGCGTGTTCGACCAGCAGTTCACTCAATCCACGAGCAACACGACGACGCTCGGCTGGTTCCTCGCGCCGACCATCGCGATCAATTCGCGGCTCTACGTCCAGCCGGGATTCCGCCTCGACGGCGGGAGCACCTCGGGGACGCGCGCGACGTTCAACGGCTTCCCCAAGCTCAGCCTCTCCTGGGTCGCCTCGGAGGAGAAGTTCTTCCCGTCGCCGTTCCGCGCCGTGTTCAACACCCTGCGCCTGCGCGCCGCCTACGGACACGCCGGCGTCCAGCCCGGGCTCATCGACCGCCTGCGGCTCTACAACCAGCCGATCGTCATCGGCGCCGACGGCGATACCGTCCGCGGGGTGGTTGGGTTGCAGGCGTACGGGAACACCAAGCTCCGCCCCGAGCGGTCGACGGAGCTCGAGGGGGGCTTCGACGCCGATCTCTTCGACAACCGCATCTCGATCGCCTACAGCGGCTATCGGCGCGTCCAACGCGACGCGATCATCGATGTCCCCATCGCGCCCTCGGTGAACGGCGGTGGAACGCGCAAGGTGAACATCGGCGAGGTGCGCAACCAGGGGTTCGACGTCACGCTCGGGATCGAGGCGCTCCGCTCGGCCGCGCTCAGCTGGCGCGTCGACGTCAACTTCAGCACGAACACCAACAAGCTCCTCAAGCTCGCCGCGGACCAGACGCCGATCGATCTCGCCGATGGGCGGCGTATCGTGCCCGGCTATCCGCTGTTCGGGCAGTGGGCCCGCCCGGTCGTCGGGTGGGCCGACGGGCTGCACGACGGGATTCAGGATGGGATCATCGACTCCACCGAGGTGATCCTCGGCGATTCGGCGGTCTACCTCGGATGGGAGCAGCCTCGGTACCACGCCTCGCTCTTCACCACGATCGGGCTCTTCTCCAACCGCGTGACGGTGAACGCGGGCTTCGACTATCAGGACGGCGCGACCCAGTTCAACCAGGCCGGGGGGGAGGCGTTCCTCACCGCAGCCAACGACGCGCACGCGTCACCCGCCACGCAGGCCGCGGTGGCCGCGGCGGGGGTCACGCCCTTCGGGTTGATCCAGACGGTGAACACGCTGCGCTTCAACTCCCTGTCGGTGAGCGTGGCGATGCCGGCGGGTGCGGCCCGCGCGTTCGGGGCGCGCTCGATGTTCGTGACGGTGCAGGGGAGCAACCTGGGGCTGCACACGAACTACCGCGGGCTCGACCCGAACGTGAACGCCTTCGTGGGCGACGGGAACGTCGACACGGGGCAATTCCCTCAACCGCGGACGTGGTCGCTCGGCGTCCGCCTGGGCAACTGAGCGTGCGGAGCGCGACTATGCGGACGATGACGACGCCACACCTGAGCCCGCGCGGCGCTCGCGCACGGATGGCCAACGCGGCGCGGGGCGCGGCGCTCGTGGCGCTCGCCGGAATGCTGACGGCGTGCCACGACCTGCTCAATCCTCCTCTCCCGGCCGGAACGGAGGACCCGTCGACGTTCAACACCGAAGCGGGTGCGCTCGGCCGGTACCTCAATGCCATCGAGGCGGCGCACTCGGGGCACGTGTTCTATGCCGTGGCGAGCGGCAAGCTCGCCGCCGAGCTGCACCTCGCCGAGACGCCTGCGAACGGAGTGGTGGGCGACGCGCTCGACGAGCGCATCCTCCCGGAGATCGCAACGGGCTCCGCGCCAGGCGACCCCTCGCCCAGCTCCTACGTCACCCTGCAACGCGTCCGAGGCCTCGCGGCGGAAGCGATCGGCGCGCTGGCGAAGTACGCCCCAGCGAAGCCGGCCGCGCTCCGCGGGGAGCTCTACGCCATGCAGGGCTTCGCCGAGATCGAGCTCGCGGACCTCTTCTGCTCGGGGATCCCGCTCAGCACGCTCGACTTCGAGGGGGACTTCACCTACCACGCCGGGAGCACGACGAGCGAGGTCTACCAGCACGCGATCGCGCTCTTCGACACCGCGCGCACCTTCGGCGCCGACAGCGCGCGGATCGTGAACCTGGCGCGCGTGGGCACCGCGCGCGCCCTGCTCGACCTCGGCCAGTACGCCGAGGCAGCGCAGGCCGCCGCCGACGTACCCGACGATTTCCGCTACGACTACTTCGTCGACTGGGCGCCGCTGAACGGCGTCGCGGTCGAGGTCCCGATCCTCGATGGGGTGACGGTGACGAACGCCGAGGGCGGAAGCGGGTTGGATTACGGCACGAGCAGCGACCCGCGCACGCTCGTCCATCAACGCGGGACGAGTCAGACCACGGGCGAGTCCATCCTCGAGCCAGCCGCGTACGTCGGGGTGACGCCGTTCACGCTGGCGAGCGGCGTGGAGGCGCGCCTCATCGAGGCCGAGGCCGCGCTCAACGCGAACGACCCGAGCTGGCTCATCACGCTCAACGCGCTCCGCACGACGTGCACCGACGCGGCGAGCTGTCCCGATCCCGCGCCGCCCGGACTCGGCGGCGTGGCCGGGCTCCCGCCGCTCGGCGATCCCGGCACGCCGAACGCACGCGTCGATCTCCTCTTCCGTGAGCGCGCGTTCTGGCTCTTCCTCACCGGCCATCGGCAAGGGGACATGCGCCGCCTCCTGCGCCAGTACCGCCGGCCGCAGAACCAGGTCTACCCGACCGGCGCCTACCGCGGCGGGCTCGGGGCCTACGGCAGCGACGTCACGGCCGCGATCCCGCCCGCGGAGCGCGTGAATCCGCTGTTCACCGGCTGCTTCAACCGCAATCCGTGAGGGGCGACTCGTGAGGACATCTCTCCTGTGCGCGTGCGGCGGCGCGCGCCGCCCGCCTGGTGCCGTCGCGCTCGCGTGCGTCGCGGCCGCGCTGGGGTGCACCAGCGACTACGTGAGCGTGGCGGAACCGAGCGCCGGCAGCGACGTGTTCGCCGCGGCCGTGCTCAACCACCACGCCATCGCGCTCGCGACCACCGCGCCCTGGAACACCATTCAGCTCACCGTCACCCCCATCAACCCGCAAGGCGAGGCGATCGCGGGGCTCCCGTCGCCCACGTTCAGCCTGAGCGACACCGGGAGCGTGACGATCACCCCGGACGGCCTGCTGACCGGCGTGGTGCCCGCCACCGGCGTGATGGTGATCGCCACGCTCCGCGCCGGGAACGTGATGCACAAGGACACGGCGTACGTGACCATCACCGACACGCCCGTGCCCCCGGTGCTCACCACGTTCGCCCTCGACGTGCCCCGGGGCGACAGCACGAAGACCGCGGTGGTCGAGATGTTCGGGGCCCCGGGCGTGAAGCAGGTCGTACCGGCGGCGACCGACGCCGGCGGGGCACCGATCGATGGGCTCCCCGTGTTCTACACGACGTCCGATCACACCGTCGCGACCGTGGATCCGGTGACCGGGGTCGTGACGGCGATCCGCACGGGGACGGTGAAGATCCGCGCGGTCACGACAGCGTACGGCGTGACCATGCGCGACTCGCTCGAGCTCACCATCACCCCGCCGCTGTTGGCCAGCGTGAGCGCGGTCAGCTGCACGCCCGTCAACAGCGCCACGCCGGTGCTCGCATTCGATCCGGGGACGTTGACCGTGGGGGTCGGGGCCTCGGTGTTCTTCTTCAACAGCTCGGTCGACCAGGCGATCGACGTGGTGTTCGACGATCCGACCAGCGCCGCGGAGTCGCCGGTGTTCCCGACGGGCTCGGGGAACATCGTGCCCTTCACGGCCGATCCCGTCTTCGGGCCCATGGCCGCGGCGCGCGCGTTCTTCGTGCCGGGCACCTATCACTACCACAGCACACTGTACGACACGCAGGGCACGATCATCGTGCAGTGAGCCCGTGCGCGCGTTCCTTTCATCTCTGACTGCATGTCCATCACACGACGCGATTTGTTGAAGGCCGGCGCCGTCGCCGCGACGGTCGCGGCGCTCCCGCGCTCCATGCGGGCGCAACTCGGCCGCCACGCCGAGCCGGTTCCACCTATCGAAGATCCGCGGCTCAAGGCGCTCGCCCTGCAGGCCCTCGATGCGGCCAGGAGCGCCGGCGCCACGTATGCCGACGTCCGCCTCACGCACGAGCGCCACCGTGCGGTCGATCATCAGCTCGGCGCGGCGGACACCGAGAGCATGCACGTGGGCGTCCGGACCCTGGTCGCTGGTTTCTGGGGCTTCGCCGCGAGCCCGATCTGGAGCCCGGACGAGATGGCGCGGCTCGCGCGCGAAGCCGTGCACCAGGCGAAGACGAACGCGCTGGGCCAATCGCGCCCGGTCGAGCTCGCGCCGGTCCCCGCGGTCGCCGATGGGCACTGGGTGATGCCGGTTCAGGTCGATCCGTTCGAGACCTCCCCATTCGAGATCCAGGACTTCCTCGGGAGCCTGCTGTACTTCCTCGCCCGCACGCCGAGCACGCGGCCCTTACAAGCGGTTGCCACCTTCGACGTGCAGGAGAAGGCGTTCGCGTCCACCGCGGGGAGCTACTGCACCCAACGCAGCTACCGCACGGCGGGCGCCGTCCAGTTCGCCCGGCGGTTGGAGCGGGGGCAGCAGGGAACCACCGGGCTGGACTGCCTCACGCCGGCGGGGATGGGCTGGGAGCTCTTCACGGCGGATTTCCAGACCACGCGCGAGAGCGCGAGCTGGCTTACGGACTACTACACCAAAGCGGGGAAGCCCGTGCGCTCGCACGGGTGCGCGGCAGCGCCGTCGGCAGTGGACGCGCCGCTCCAGCACAACCCGAACCTGACGCTCGCGCCGGGGCACGACGCCAAGGACTTCGACGCGCTCGTGAGCGGCATGACCACAGGGATCGCCGTCAAGGGAGCAGGGACCGACATGGACTTTCAGCACTCGAGCGGGCTCGGCCTCGGCCGCGTCTACGAGATCAAGAACGGAAAGCGCGTGGCGCGGATTCCGAACACGACCGATTCGCCTGGTGGATGAGGAGCGGATCCTCATCAAGGCGGAGTGCGACGCAATCGCACAGCGCGTGTTCGCCATGGCGCGCGGCGGCGGAGAGACCGTCGTGCAGATCGCGAGCTGGTCGAACGGGGAGCTCCGCTGGGCGCGGAACCGGGCCAGCCTCGCGAGCGACCGGCGCGACGTGACCATCGAGGTCCGCCGGATCGTGCCGAACATCGGCGGAGGCAACGCGGTCACGAACCAGATCGACGACGTCTCGCTGGAAGCGGCCGTGCGTGAAGCCGAGCGGAACGCGCAAGTCATGCGCGGCGCCGAACGGCCGCGCCCCGGGATGCCGCCCCTCCCGGCGGCGGAGTGGCCGAAGCCCGTGATCTGGAGCGACGCGACGAACGCCGTCACCCCCGAGATGCGTGGCGAGATCGCGCGCTTACTCATCGCGCCCGCGGAGGCGAAAGGATTCCTCTCGGCGGGCTACCTCGAGACGCGGGCGGCCAACTTCTTCCGGGTGAGCTCCGAGCGCCCGAATGGGCCGTTCACGCCCGACGACGTCCCGTACGTGCAGTGGACCCAGGCGCAGTGCTCGATGACCGTGCGCGACCAGAAGGGCGCGGGCTCCGGGTG